>PLWR01000028.1 GCA_003165615.1 Acidobacteriota bacterium
GGCCAGGACTTTTTCCCCAAGGTTGACAGTGGTCAATTCACCTTTCATATGCGAGCGCCCACCGGAACCCGCATCGAAGAGACAGCGCGGCTTTACGATCGGGTGGAGGAATCCATTCGTCAAGAGATTCCTCCCCGGGAAGTCACAAGCATTATTGATAATATCGGGTTGCCTTACAGCAGCGTGAATCTCGCCTACAGCAACTCGGCGCCCATTGGCACTGGGGATGCTGACATTATGGTGGCGCTGGCTGAAGACCATCACCCCACAGCAGATTATGTCCGCAGGCTGCGGCTTAAATTGGCTGACGAATATCCGGGCGTGACGTTTTACGTCCTGCCCTCTGACATGGTCAGCCAGATTCTGAATTTCGGCCTCCCCGCGCCCATCAACGTCCAGGTATTGGGCCGTGACCTTTACGCCAATCGGAGATTTGCCGATGCCCTGATGCGCAAACTCAAATATATTCCCGGCGCGGTTGACTTGCGCATTCAAGAACCTTTCAACCTGCCCCGGCTCCAGGTGGACATTGACCGTACGCGGACGGCGCAGGTGGGCTTTAAGACCAGCGAAGTTGCCACCGATTTGCTGGTTTCCCTGAGTGGAAGCTTCCAAACCGCCCCCACCTACTGGTTGGACCCGCGGTCTGGCGTCAGCTACGCCATTACCACTCAAACGCCGCAGTATCGCGTGGATTCGCTCCAGGATATCGAAAGCATTCCCATCTCCAACTCCAGCGGCGCTCCACCGCAGATCCTCGGGAATCTTGCCTCCATCAGCCGCGGCGCTTCAATGGCCGCAGTTTCGCATTACAACGTCCAGCCGGTGGTTAACATTTACGGCTCCGTGCAAGGAAGGGATTTGGGGGGTGTGGCGCGGGACCTCGACCGCATCGTGGATGCGAGCCAGAAGGATCTGCCGCGCGGCTCGCGGACCATTGTGCGCGGACAGATAGATACCATGCGCTCGTCCTTCTCGGGACTGCTGGCCGGGCTGGTCTTCTCGATTGTGCTGGTTTATCTCTTGATCGTGGTGAACTTCCAATCCTGGTTGGACCCGCTGATCATTATTTCCGCTTTACCGGCGGGGCTGGCGGGGATCCTCTGGTTCCTGTTCGCCACTCACACCACCTTCAGCGTGCCCGCCATGATCGGTTCCATCATGTGCGTGGGCGTGGCCACGGCCAACAGCATTCTGGTGGTGAGTTTTGCCAAAGAACAAATGGAAGACGGCGTTAATGCCAGGGTGGCGGCACTGGAGGCGGGGTTCACGCGTTTTCGCCCCGTCATCATGACGGCGCTAGCCATGATTATTGGCATGGTGCCCATGGCCTTGGGCATGGGTGAGGGCGGTGAGCAAAACGCCCCCCTGGGCCGGGCGGTGATCGGCGGCCTGATGTTTGCCACCGTGGCGACGCTGTTCTTCGTTCCCACCGTGCTTAGCGTGGTGCACGGCAGACAGAAGGATCGGGAGACCGGGAGATCGGTTGATCGGGTGATCTGATGAGCAAAGAGCAACGAGTTTCGAATTTGTTTTCTTTTCATTCGGTCACCCGATCACCAGAGCATCGGATCTATTCACCCGATCACCCGGTCACCGGATCACCCGATCCTGGGAGGACGTAATGAGCGTTGAGGAAAAGTTCGACATTGAAACCCACGACGGACAGAGCGGAGGTCCCGGCCGTTCGGGCCACCCTCGCCCGTGGAGCGGGGTAGTCAAAGTTATTTTCGGGTTGGTGATTCTCTTGATTGTTGCGGCCGCCGTCGTTTACAGGGGCGTCACCACTCGAGTCCGCGCCGCCGCCGACGTGAAAGTTGACACCCGCGACCTTGCCGTCCCCTCGGTTTCGCTGGCTCAGCCCAAACGCGGCGCCCCGCAGCAAGAAATCGTATTGCCAGGAAACATCCAGGCCTTCATCGACGCTCCCATTTACGCACGTACGAACGGTTACTTGAAGCACTGGTACGTGGATATCGGCGGCCGGGTAAAGACCGGCCAGCTTCTGGCGGAAATTGAGACTCCCGAACTGGATCAGCAACTCCAGCAGGTGCGGGCGGATCTGGCGACGGCAAAGGCCAACTACGACCTGGCGCAGACCACCGCCGCGCGTTACGAGTTCCTGTTGAAAAGCGATTCCGTAGCCAAGCAGGATGTTGACAACGCCGTGGGTGATGCTCACGCCAAAAAGGCCATGGTGGACTCCGCCACGGACAACGTGAAACGTCTGGAACAATTACAATCCTTTGAGAAGGTTTACGCGCCTTTCGACGGCGTGCTTACGGCGCGCAATACCGATATCGGCCAGCTCATTGGTTCCGGAAGCGGCAGCGGCGCCAAGGAATTGTTTCATGTGGCGGCCATTCACACCCTGCGCGTCTACGTCAATGTGCCGCAGATTTATTCCCCCGCGGCGGTTCCGGGCGTCCAGTCTTATTTGACCATGCCGCAGTTTCCCGGACGCCGCTTTCTCGGCAAGCTGGTGCGAACCGCCGAGGCGATTGACCAACCATCCCGCACCCTGCTTGTGGAGGTAGACGTTGCCAACCCCACGGGGGAAATCCTCCCCGGGGCTTACGCGGAAGTTCATTTGAAGCTTCCCACTGCCACCTCGACGGTCATCATTCCGGTGACCAGCCTGATTTTTCGCTCGGAAGGCTTGCGCGTGGGGGTGGTCCGCAACGGCCACGCTGTCCTGATTCCGATAACCTTGGGCAGGGACTTCGGTACGGAGGCCGAAGTGGTTTCGGGCCTCGACGAAAGCGAAAGGGTGATCACGAACCCGCCGGATTCGCTGGTTGAGGGTCAGGAGGTTCGCATTGCTACCCCGGGTACGGGCTCATGGGGGGCAGAGTGAAAGTCCGAAGTCCGGTGTCCAAAGTCCGAGGTTCAGGGTCGCGTGATCGGGTGATCGGGAGATCGGGTGAGCA
>PLWR01000631.1 GCA_003165615.1 Acidobacteriota bacterium
CAATGGTGGAATCGTTGTTGGCGGACACGGCGCCGACTTGCGCAATCATCGAGCCCTCGACGGGCTTGGAAATCTTTTCCAGCTCGCCCTTGACGTGCTTCTTCGAGCCGTCCTTCAATGTTTCGTCGTAACCGCAAACGGCGCGCACAGCCATCTCAATGCCCCGCTTGATGGCCATGGGATTCGCGCCCGCGGCCACGGTCTTTACGCCCTCGCGGAAAATCGCCTGCGCTAGAACGGTCGCCGTGGTGGTGCCGTCTCCGGCCACGTCGGAAGTCTTGGATGCTACTTCCCGCACCATCTGCGCGCCCATGTTTTCCAGGGGATCCTTCAGCTCGATCTCTTTCGCCACCGTCACGCCGTCCTTGGTGATCAGGGGAGAACCGAATTTCTTGTCCAGAACCACATTGCGGCCCTTGGGACCCAACGTCACTTTCACGACGTCCGCTAGCTTATTGACGCCCCGGAGAATCGCTTGGCGGCTATCTGCGCCGTGTACAATCTGTTTTGCGTTTGCCATCTTACCTCCCTCCAATTTCTTTACTCCCCTCCCGATTTACCGCATCGGGATGGCGGAGTTGATTAGTTCGAATTTACCCCCGCGGCAGGCCCCGAGCTTGCCGGAGCAATCCGCCGCATCAAGCGCACGGGGCAAGCTTACTTCTTGCCTGCTGCCGTTTTCGTGTGTTCAATTACTCCCAGAACTTCGTCTTCGCGCAGGATCAGGTATTCATGGTCGTCAACCTTGATCTCCGTGCCGGAGTACTTGCCGAACAGGATGCGATCCCCCGCCTTCACGTCCAGCGGAATGATCTTCCCCTCTTCCGTCTTCTTTCCGTTTCCAGCGGCAATCACTTCGCCCTCCTGCGGCTTCTCTTTCGCCGAGTCGGGGATGATGATCCCACCTTTAATGGATTCCTTTTCTTCTATCCGCTTCACTATCAGTCGGTCATGAAGAGGTCTAACATTCATAATTAATTCTCCTTTCCTCCTCAGATATGCCCGGGATCGTAACCACCGAACTTTGGCGACTTTCGCCCCGCCCGGAGGCCCCCTCGGGCTCCTGCAATCAGGTCTTGATTGGGTAACTCTGAGTGCCTCCCCGCGAACGAATCCGGGTCGTTTGGCACTCACATGTTCCGAGTGCTAATATAGCCTGTGCTGGCTCGCATGTCAAGCACGGAATTCGGCCTGAAATCAATAAATTAGCACTCAAGGCCTTTGAGTGCCAATTTGCCTTGAAAAACTTGACAAATAGCCCTGCATCAACATAAGTCTATGAAATAAATGACATTGTTAGATAAACTTGCTTAACATCAGGGATCTTTGGATTATCCACAATGCTTTCCGGCGAAACTGCACAATCATTCCAATTCCTTTCAAATCAAGTTTGTTCCCGGGCATGGCATACCGTATAATCTCAAGTCACCATGCAATGTGCACCGTACGGGCGTCGCCAAACTAATGTCCAATGTGCCCACGACTTCAGGCTCTGGGGTCTGGCTTTATCTGCATGCCTCCTGATCTTTGCCGCTTCTGCCACCGCGCAAGTGGAACCACAAGAGCCACCCCCGGTTCAAACCCAGGCGTCCCAAACGCCGCCGGATGCCTTGCTGCCCCAAATCACGGCGGCCCTTCAGGGCGTGACCACCCGTGGTGTCATTGCTCTGTCGAAGGCTCTGCACATCGGCGAGAGGCTGGAAGGCACTGCGCCCGGCACTCCCCTCAACACGCTTGCGCCCGTGGGGGACTTGGACGGTGATGGCGTGCCGGAAATGCTCTTGAAGTGGGCGATTCCGGATGTCGCGGTGGGAGCGGATGCGGCGCCCGCACCCGACTCGCGGCCGCTCTGGAGTGTTTACCTGCTTTCCTGGGACGGCGCCCACTGGAAGGCCTCGCGCGTGCTTACAGGGGTCGAGGAGTTCAATCCCATCATCGTCAATTTGGGCCCACCCATTGGGCGCGGCCTGGCCGTCGTAGTCGTGGACGTTGAAACCCAAATTCCTTACCCCGCCATTTTCCAGGTCAAGGACCACGCCGCAAAACTCTTGTGGGATGCTCAATCGGACGACAGCCGTTACCAGCCCCTTCTTCAGGGCCGGGTGAGCTTCCTTGACCATGCCGGCGCGACAACAGAAATGATCGTAACCGGCCGCGCTGATCCGGGGTTCCTCCAGGTTGCCCGCGATGGGCGGCGCGGCTTCCAGGCGCGCGCGGTTTATCATTGGGTCGGCACGGCCTTCATTCCAGCGAAGAACGAGTATTCGGCAAACCAGGATTACACGCTCTATCGGTTTGTTTCGGCGCTTCATTTGCACGATTACGCTTCGGCCTATGCCCTGGTGGTTCCGGAAAAATTCCTCAAGGCGAATCCGCCCACGCTGGAGGCGTTCCGCCGTTTCATCGAGGACCATTTGCAGGAGTTTCTTCATGATGAGATCTTTGCCGCTCCCGAGGTGCCTGCGGGCGCGCCCGACGAGCACCTGTTTGTGTTGTCCAAGCCGGGCAGGCGCTCGGTTTATCACCCGGTCTTTTCCAGCGATGGTAAATTCCTGCTGACCGGCCTGACCCGCACCCAGGAAGCGACGCAACCTTGAATCGGGTGATCAGGAGATCGGGTGATCTGGCGAACAAAGGAGGCATGATTCTCGAATATGATTTTTGTTCATCCGATTACCCGATCATCAGATCATCGGACCTGTTCACCCGATCACCCGATCGCCGGATCACCCGATAGCTTATGACTTTCCCCCATGCCATCCTTCTCTTTGTGGCCGCGGTACTGGCCGGCGCGATGAATTCCGTGGCCGGGGGCGGCAGTTTCTTCTCTTTCCCCGCCCTCATTTTTACCGGAGTGCCTCCCATTCCCGCCAATGCCACCAACACCGTGGCAGTATGGCCGGGCTCGGTGGCAAGCGTCTTCTCCTATTGGAGGCGCTTGCCGAGGTCCCCGCGCATCATGGTCCCGCTGATTACCATCAGCATCATTGGCGGCTGGGTGGGCGCTTTGGTGCTTCTGCGCACGCCGCAAGCGACTTTCATGAGCCTGGTTCCGTACCTGTTCGGAATCGCCACCCTGCTCTTCGCCTTTGGCAAACGGCTTACCCGGGCGCTCGGCCACGTGGTCAAGCACAGGGGGCCGCCTTCCTGGCCCACCCTCATTGGCCTCACGATGGTCCAGTTCTTCATTGCCCTTTACGGAGGCTTTTTTGGCGGCGGCATTGGCATCCTGATGCTGGCCATGCTGGAGATGATTCATATCGAAGATATCCATGCCATGAATGCGGTGAAGACGGTTTTGGCCACGTCCATCAACGGTGCGGCGGTGGTGACGTTCATCGTCGCCAGGCAAGTGGTGTGGCCGCAGGGGATTCTGATGATCGTCGGAGCCGTGGCCGGAGGATATGGCGGCGCTCACTATGCGCAGAAACTCGACCCCCGCTGGGTGCGCGCGTCAGTGATCTGCGTGGGCACGGGAATGACGATCTACTTTCTGTGGAGATACTGACGACTCGGGATTAGGGATTAGGGGTTGGGGATTCGCGCCTACGCCCGCCGAAGGGCTTCGGCCCGCAGGCGGGACTCGGGAAACGGGGCGCGGGACTGGGGATTCGGGGCTTAGGGTTATAAATCAATCCGGGCCGGTAGCCATCTCGGACAGTGTAGTTTGAGGGTCACTCCAAGTTTTGAATTGACACAGCCTCAAAAATATGAGAAATCTTCAAGAAAGTTCAGCCAAAATAAGTGCCAGGAGGCTATATGCCAAATAAAAGTTGGCCAAGTCCGTCCGATGTCGACCTCGTTCTCGCCAAGGTGAGGTCCGATGAGTCTTTCAAGGCGCTGCTTTTGAGCGATGCCAATGCCGCTTTGCATGGAATTGGCATTGAGGTTCCGAGTGGTTTGACCGTCAAAATCCATGAAAACACCTCCTCTTGCGTCAATTACATCCTGCCGCCAAAGTCAGGAGCAACCGAGCTGAGCGATGCAATGCTTGAGTCCGTTACCGGTGGGGGTAATACCATTATCCACGGCATTCAAAAGTAACAGTCGCCAGTGATTTCGCATAGTTTGGAGCTGCGGCGACGTCGCCTTGCACGACCTGTCTGGGATTTCCGGGAAGGTGGAGCGACGTCGTCCTGCGGCTTGTTCCTGCATTTACTCTTTTGCCTGGCCGGGTCATCCATACGCCCTTCCCCGTGTTGCACGCGTTGGGCATGGCGTAATGACTCCCGCAACCCGGACATTGCCGCAAGCCGTGTTATGGCGTGAGCCCTCTATAGATGGCAGCCAATGGGCACTATCTGCATCGTCAAGTTCCCCGATGAGCTTTATTATTGAACGGCTCTCCGCCCCCACGACGGCTTTCTCTGGCCTGACGTTTCCCCGCTATCGTCCTCTCGTGGAATCAAGCAAAGAGAACACCTTGGCCATTGCCGCTTCTTCGGATTTGGTCCCGGTGGGGCTTGCCCTCGCGGAGTTCGATAAGAAGGAGGCTGTGGCCCGGCTCCTGTCACTTGCTGTCGATGCCAGCCATCGGCGGCGTGGCCTGGGAGGCGGGTTGTTGCGCGCGTGCGAGGCGGCGCTGGCGGATTTGGGATGCAGAGAGGTGGCTGCCTACCATTCCAGCCGTCTGCCCTGCGCAACCGCCTTTGCCGCCACGCTGCGGCGGTGTGGGTGGCCGCCTCCGCAGGTCTGCCAGGTTCGGTCCGCCGGCCGGTGCGGGGTGCTGGCCGCCGCCATCGCGGAATGGCCAGGGGTGCGGCGCTTGCTGCGCAACCCCGATTTCACTTTCATGCCGTGGACGACGCTAACGCCAACGGACGAAACGGCCATCGACCGGCTGTGTCAGGAACCCGCCTGCAGCCAATACCTGTCCCCCAAAACCTGGACGGGTCAAATCGAGCCTCGCATCAGCACTGTCATCCGGCAAGGGGAAGAGTTGGTAGGCTGGGTCCTGGTGAGGCTCGATCCTGAATACTCCGAACCGACCCTGCACTGCGAAGCTGCCTACATCCGGCATGACCTCTGGCGCTCGGGCCTTCTGGTGGCAGGCTATCTTCACGTCTACAGAGCGGCGGCCAGTTGTTTTGGAAATGACACCATCCTACACTTCCACACCAGCCCGCGCTTGCCCGGCATGATGGCGCTCACCCGCCGCCGGTTCGCTCCAGTCTCCCTTTGGGTCGACGATTGGCTGGAATCCCGGAAAAGACTGGGCGGGTAGCCACGCAGCAGGTAGCAGATAAGCGACGGCAAGGCCATTCGCAATTTCCCTCGCCCAAAGCTCGGGAACACGTAAGCCTTCCCGCTCAACGACGGCTAAAACGGCGTCGGCATAAGCGCCGGCTGGCGCAGACCTGTACTCCAAGGTCTGCGGCTTTTCTCGATTGGGGCCGAGGGTCGCGGACAAAACAGGTCTGCTACGCCTGCTCCAAAGGACCCACCACAGCCATTCGCAACCTGCCGGCGGAGGTCAGTGTTTGCTGGCCGAAGTCGAGGTTGTTGTCACCGTCAGGCTGATGGCCTGAGTCTTTGTAACTCCTCTGCCGGTAGCCGTTACTGTCAGCGAAATGGCGCCCGCCGCTTTGGTGGAGGAGGAGGCCAGCGTTAAGGTGCTAGTGCCACGGCCCGGCGCGGCAATGCTGGTTGGGGAAAAGCTCGCCGTGACTCCGCTCGGAACTCCACTGATTGACAACGCCACGGCGGAGTTGAATCCTGTCCCCCCCGCGGCGGTCACGGTTATTGGCACTGATCCGCCGCGCGCTACATTGGCGCTCGTGACACTTAATGATAGCGTGAAGGCGCCGGAGCGCGTCAGGCTGAGGGTTTGAGTCTTGGTCACGCCTCCGCCCGCAGCCGTTACGGTCAAGGTGGAGGTTCCCGCTACGGCTGTGGAAGCCGCTGTCAGAGTTAAAGTGCTCCTCCCACTACCGGGCGATGCAATACTGGTGGGCGCAAAGCTTGCCGTGACTCCCGCCGGAAGTCCAGTGATTGACAACGCCACTGCCGAGCTGAATCCGTTCACCCCGGCGGTGGTCAACGTGATGGGTGTCGAACCACCCGGTAGCACACTCGCGCTGGTAGCGCTTGGCGTCAATGTGAAGCTGGAGGACGGCGCGACTGCCAGGGTGATGGTTTGAGTTTGCGTGATACTCCCGCTCGTACCCGTCACGCCCAGGACGGAGGTTCCCGCTGCCACCCCCGAGGCCACCGATATCTTTAAGGTGCTACTGTTACTCCCCGACGCGATGCTGGTGGGCGAAAAACTCGTGGTGATTCCCGTCGGAAGTCCACTGATGGACAACGCCACGGCCGAGTTGAATCCATTTAACCTTGTGATTGTCAGTGTGAAAGATGTCGAGGCGCCCACGTTCACACTGGCGCCCGTTGGGCTCGGCGACAGCGTAAAAGTGGCGGCCGTGACTGTCACGGTGAAGGCCAGCGTGCGCTTGAATCCGCCACCTGTTCCGCTAACGGTCATCGGGTAAATGCCTGCTGCGGCGTTGGTGGCGGCGGTCACCGTCATGGTCACCGGGGCGGCGGTGCTCAGGGTGGGGGAGGTGAAGGTCACCGTCACGCCGCTGGGAGCTCCGGCCGCCAACAGCGTGACCGGAGAATTGAATCCGCCTTGGGCAGTCATCGTCAGGTTTGCCGTGTGCGGGCTACCCGGCGAAACGGTCAGGCTGGAGGAATTTGAGGCCAGGGCGAAGTTCGAGGCGCGGCTGTTGTTCCAGCTATTGACCAGCAGGAAGGCATTCACCGAACCGAGTCCGGTGGTCATATCGTACCCAGGACCTGCGCTATAGCCCGTGACTCCGGGCACGCTATTGTTGCCGCTGGTGATGTCGTGGAAGACTGCCGGGCCCCCGGCGGCTTGCTGACTGGCCAGCGTATACAGATTAGGGTTGACGTTTCCCCACGGTGTCCCGGCATTCTGGAGCACAAGGGCCATCACGCTCGCCAAAGACGGAGTCGCCGCAGATGTGCCGGCGATATAATAGGACGAACCTTGGAATTGGATGACGTAGGCATCGTGAATCGCAGACGAGGCCGCGATATCGGGAACCATGCGCATATTACCAGCGGGAACTCCGGGTCCGGACTGCCAACCGGGCCTCGGGTAGACGGTGCTTAACCCGCCTCCCGATGCGTCAAGTGCTCCGGCCCATGAGCTTTCATTCCAGGTAAGTTCCGGAATGTAGCTGAGCGCGGAACTCATGCCCGCGCCATTGGTTGCCGACCAATAAACGCCTGGATTGGTATTGTCGTTGAATTCCGTGCCTCCCACGCAGGTGCTGTTGGGAGTGGAGCAAATGGCGTTGACGGCTTTTCCCTGGGTGGCGACCTGCTCCGTGGAGGCATCGCAACCTGCGGCGCCACTGTCGCCCGAGGCTACAAATACGGATTGTCCTTGTGACGCGGCTTGGGCCCACAGGCTGCCCCAGAGACTTTGCCCCCCAGCGGAGAGCGTGTTCTCGCAGTGGAGATAACTCACCGACACGATGGGCGCTACTTTATTGGTCACGGCGTACTGGGCGGCCAGCACCACCCCGTCGGTTGCACCCGATGCCGCACTCACGAATTTGATGGAGGCGTTTTTGGCGATCGCACCCGCCCACTCGACATCGAGAGCGGACTCCGCCTCGTCCTGACAATCCGGCATTCCGGGATTGACGCCGTTAACGAAAATCTTCTGCGGGATGTTTGCCGGCAGCCCGGCGCTCGAGCGGAAGGTCTCCACGTCGGTCAAGGCAACGTCTGTGCGCCCCACCACCGCGATGCTCTGTCCGCTGCCATCCAGCCCTTGGCTGTAGAGCGGGGTGACGTCGTAGATCGTGTCCCAGTCCTTCGGCATCAGAAGGGTGACGCCATTGGGGAGAGTGTAGGCAGGCACCGTCTCATGTGCCGGCGCGCTGTGAAAATCGTGAAGCGAGACAATTCCTTTCACCACTTCCGCCAAAGCTTGGGGAATTTCGGGGTCAGTGGCATTGGCAAAGTGGATTTCTCCTTTGACGGAGTATTTTCGCATCTGTGTGTGAAAGGTTGTCTCCACCTGCCCGGCCGTACCACTAAATACGATGGAACGGTGCGAGGACGGGACTTCGTCCACCTTCATTCCGTGCATCTCCAACCAGCCCGTGACTTGGTAAATGTCGTTTTGGGAAATCCCGAAATGCTCGCCGAAGGTCTCGGGAGTGAGCCATTGATGATAATAAGGTGAATTTGGATCCTGCTGGGCCCGGATTAACTCCTCCAGCGCCTCATCCTGTGTGGGGTCTGGGCGCAGGACAAGTACCATCCTCGCCATGGGCTGGTCGGGCAGAACCGCACCGGCCATATTCGCGGGCCTTGCCAGCGGGTGCACATTCCCTGTAAGCACGACCCGTTGGGTATCGTCGATTTGCAGTGACACCTTGTCGATAGGGCCGACGCTGAGGGGGTCGCTAAGTCGATCGAGGTTCTGCGCGGTCTGTGACCAGGCGGCGAGAGATGACAGGAGGATGAAAAGAGTCAGAAAAGCAGGCTTTCTTCCGTGCATGGGGGCCTCAGGACAACATTAGCGTTTTCGAATAAATAATACAATATTAGATTAGATTGACTTGTGGGCTACCAGCAATAGTACGTTAGTCCTGTTTTGCCCAGTAAACTGGCCTTTTGCATTAAAGTTTTCACATGATTGATGCGAAACTCGGTTGGGCGAAAGGGCGGCCTTCACGCGACGGCACTCTTATTTCTGATTCTTGGGTGTTTCCGCCTGTGACCCAGGCCGGGGGATAACCGTGAATGGTTATTCGTGCTTCATAATTCCGACTTCATAATCCATAATTGTTTCGCATGACAAACGAGCTCACATCCCAGCCGGCGGAAACTCCCTACATCGAATTCCACCACGTCTATAAGGCGTTTGATGACCAGCCTGTTCTGGAAGATGTGACCTTTGACGTGCGGCGCGGCGAGATGGTGGCGGTGCTGGGGCGCAGCGGCGTGGGCAAGAGCGTAACGCTCAAACACATTCTGGGGTTTCTGAAGCCCGACGCGGGGCAGGTGTATGTGGCGGGCCGCGAGGTTTCCGCCCTGACTGAAGAAGAACTGATGGACGTCCGCCGGCGCGTGACCATGGTCTTTCAATCGGGCGCGCTTTTCGATTCCCTTACGGTCGGCGAAAATGTTGCCTACCCCCTGCGCGAGCGCGCCCTGCGCGGGCTGGTTGTGAGCGAGGGCGACATTCAGCAACGCGTTGACAAGCTGCTGACGCAGGTGGAACTGGAAGGTATGCGTGACCTGGCGCCTTCTGACCTGAGCACCGGCATGAAACGGGCCGTGGCCATAGCGCGCGCGCTGGCGGCGGAGCCGGAGTGCATCCTCTACGATGAGCCCACCACCATGGTTGACCCACTGATGGCGCAGACCCTCAGCGATCTGATCCTGAAGGTTAAGCGCACCACGGGTCTTACCTCTATCGTGGTGACGCACGACGTAAAGCTGGCGCGCAAGCTGGCGGACCGCGTGGTGTTCCTGGTGGACGGCCGCGTGACGTTCTTTGGCACCATCCCGGAGATGGACCGATCCACCGTGCCCATGGTTCAGGACTTCATTCAGCTCGATGAGGTTTCTTTCCTGCCTTCATGAGTGCATAGATTTCACAGATTCCAGAGATAAAAGAAGTGTGGGATCTGTGAAAGTTGCGAAATCTGTGGATTGGTAAAGTGCTTTTGCTCTGCGACGAGAGGGATGCAACTCATGCATCTTCTGAACCGCCGCGAAGTCGAAAGCGCGCTCAATGCTTGCGCCCAACGCCGGTGGCTCCCATGATTTGAAATGGCCGATTCGCGACGGGCTGATGGGATATGAAATCCAAACCTACCATGACCCTCGACCGCGTGCTCTCGCGCTTTGGCATTGCCTCGCGCACGGTATCGCGTGAGGCGATTCTGGCGGGCCGGATGAAAGTTAACGGCCGCATCGTGCGTGACCCCGATCTTTGGGTTAGCCCGGAGCGCGACGCGATCCACTTGGACGGCCAGCGGCTGAAACCGGCGCGCAAACGCTACCTGCTCTTCTACAAGCCCAAGGGAGTGATCACCAGCCACGGCGACCCTTCCGGCCGGGACACCATTTATAAATACCTCGGCGATGTAGCGCCGCCCTTTCGGGCGGCACGTGCCGGGCTAAATCCCGGCGCTATGGCGGAGAACGCATGGATTGCGCCGGTGGGGCGGCTCGATAAAGACAGCAGCGGCCTCCTGCTTCTGACCAATGACTCGGAATTCTCGGACTTCATCCTGAATCCTGAATCCGGAATTCCGAAGACGTACCTGGTAAAGACCAATGCTTTGCTCAGTGACGAAGTCATCGCCCAGCTTAATGCCGGGGTGGAAATGAAGCGTGGCGATATGGCGCAGCCCCTCAGCGTGCGGCGGCGCGAAGATCGCGGCAAATACACGTGGCTGGATGTCGTTTTGACGGAGGGCAAGAACCGCGAAGTGCGGCGCATGGTGGAAGCAGTGGGGTTCACAGTTTTGAAACTTGTGCGCACGCGCATCGGGCCGTTGACCCTGGAGGGATTACAGGTGGGGAAGTGGAGGGAACTCAGCCCCACAGAAGTTTCCAGCCTGCGGAAGGCGGTAGGCAGAATACAGTGACACCAATTCTTTGTAGCGCCGCCATCCTGGCGGCATCTTCCCATGCCGGCAAGATGCCGGCGCTACTTCGGAACTGTCACTATATTGTGCAACACTCACTAAGTGCTTCCGCTTTGTTCGCACAGGCAGTAAAACAGCCGCTTTTTGGAGTATTATAAATGGAGCCCTTAGTTTGGGGGGCTCCTGGACGGCTCACCAACACGAGCAGACGGACCATGCCCACCGAGCAAATTGGCACAACTTAGGAAATTGCTTTCCGGGCTGCACGTCTGCCGGGGAGTAAAAATATAAGCAGGAAGGTAAATGGCCAAAAAAGTTAAGCCCTCTCCTCTCACCTTTGTGCGCACGGGGCCCTCTCAATATGTAAATCGCGCCGGCATTCTTAGCAAAGCCGGGGAGTGCATTGCTCCCTGGGGCAATCGCGCCCTGATCAGCGGAGGGAAGACCGCGCTCGCGGTGTCAGAAGAACGGCTCACAAGATCTCTCGACAAAGCCGGCGTTAAATGGCGAAAGCTCCTATTCACGGGTGAATCCAGCCCTGCCAACATTGCCAGGATCAAAGAACCGGCGCAGTATCTCAACGCCAACGTCATCATCGGAGTCGGCGGCGGAAAATCTCTGGACGCCGCCAAGCAAGCGGCCACGGAACTCGGCCTGCCGATCGTGTGCATCCCCACCATCGCCGCCACGTGCTCGGCCACCACGGCGTTGTCTGTTATCTACAGTGACCGGGGAGAGTTTCAAAGAGTCCATGTGCAGGCCAGGAATCCCAGCCTTGTTCTTGTCGATCCGGAAATCATCACCAACTCCCCGGGCATCTACCTGCGCGCGGGCATCATGGATTCCCTGGCCAAGTGGTACGAAGGGCGTGCCGTCTGGCCGTCCGTTCAGAATCCCGATGTTCAAACGATGTCGGCATTTCAACTGGCGGAAGTGCTCTACAAGGGGCACCGAAAGCATGCTACCAACGCGGTGCGCCTGAATGCTGAACACCGTGTGGATGACGCCCTGATCCAAACCCTCGATATCGTTATCCTCCTGACGGGAATGATCCAAAGCCTCGCCAAGGGAACGCTGTTTACCGGGCTTGCCCATCCCGTGCACAACGGCATGACTCTGATAAAAGAGAGCCACGACGTTCTGCACGGTTTGAAAGTGGGCTACGGGATCATGGTGCAGCTTTGCGTACAGAAGTGCCCCAGGAAGGAATTTGAGGATGCCCTTTCCTTCTTTCGCGGGTTGGGACTAGAGCCCTCGCTGAAAGGTCTGAACCTGCCCTTCGATCGCGAGCTCATTCTGCGCGTGGCGGACAAGGCAGCCAATGACCCGGATATCGGCCCCCTTAACTTCCCTGTAAACAAGTTCGTCATCGCGACAGCTATGGAAAAGCTGGAAAAAAGGCTGGCCTAAGCGCAATGCTGTTCACTTAAACGGTTTCAGAACTCAAGCTGGAAATTCTTCTTCCCTCGCCCCCTTGGGGGAGAGGGGGGATCGCAAGGCGGAGGGGGCCCCACGTTNNGAGGGGGTCGCATTGTGCACAGTCTAAGTGAAAAGTATTGGGCCTAAGCGGGATTTGTTGCCACGGGCCTGGGCAGCCTCTTCCCTCAAGGCGGGCAGGCGAGTACAATTCACTTTTGGCTGAACGGCCCACGGCTGCGCACAACATTAGGCGGCGAGCCACTGATCCTGGGAATTATGCAAAAAACCCTGCGCATCATTTTAGGAGCCGCTATCGTCGGCGTGGTTCTACATGCCGCCGACCTGGCCACGCGCGATTGCCGGCTTGCGCCCTATGTGTACGACGATTGCATGTGGATCAACCTCCGCAGGCATCTGGGCTTACCCGCAAGCCGCTTCTTGCGCATGGGTATTCTGGAGTGTGTGGGGATTGTTCTCGCCCTGGTTCTGTATCTTACCTTCCGCTACATATTCCCTTTTCGAAATGCAACGTCGACTACGCCCAAGGCCTCACGGCCCCTGGCGTCCGAGCCTCCCAAGCCGGTATAGCGCGGGCGATTCGGGTTAATCCGGATCAGATCGCGTCCGCGGCGATTCCCGCGCCACGAGTGTCATTTGAATATTTCGTTGAGCGGTGGTTGATCTCCAAACCCTACGGCGCTTAATCCCAGCGCTTTCAGAATCGTCGGTCCCTCCGACGTCATCCGAATCCGATGCAGGTTCACTCCCGGACGGATGTCCGGTCCCCACGCAATGAATGAGGATTCGAGCCCGGAGCGGTAGGGCAGGTAGCCGTGTGTTCCGCCCGTGGATTTCTGCGTGCTGATGAGGTCGCCCGTGGCATGATTGCCGAAGGCATATCCCTCCGGTGCATCCAGAGCCAATTGCACGGCAGGCTCGGCGCCCAAATCGTGAAGTGCGGATCGGTCGAACTCCGCCCACAGAACGCCCTCATCCATCAGTGGCTTGAGGGCGGACTGAACCTGACCGCGCAGGTCTTCGCCCTCGGGCCAATAGAGGAAGAAAGAACCGCCATTGGTGAGGGTGGAAACCTTCCCACCCGTAATCTGCCCGGCGGAATCGGTGGAGAGCAGGCCCGCTTTGGCCAGCAAGACATTGGGCTGGATGAGGTGGTCCGTGCGAAGAAAACCGTGGTCGGAGACGATGAAGACATCCGTGGAGCCACCCAGCCCCGATTCCCGGATGGCTTGCAGCAATTCACCCACATGCCCATCACACTCTTCCAGCGCCTGGGCAGCCTGCGGGCTGTCGGGGCCAAAGGAATGCTCGGTGTGATCCGGGTCGACCAGATGGACCAGCATCAAATTGGGTCGATATTTTTGGATGATGTAGGCCGCCACGCGGGTGCGAATCACGTCGATATTCAGCCCAGCGGCCTGCGGGCCAACCGCTTGCAATGCTTCCTCTGTCAGGCCGGGAGTTGCGTGTTGCGCAATGTATTGCAGGTCCCAGATCATGTCCTTGGACGCATCCCAGATTTCCGGAATGTTCCAATCGATTGCCGCACCCACCGTGGCCGGCCACGAAACCGCGGCCGAAGTCAGATGTGCCCGCCGCGCTTCGTCCCACAGCGTCGGTGTCTTGAAGTCTTTGGCGTACCAGAACCAATCTTCCACTTTCTTCTCCGCGGTGCGCACGGCGACGTTCGAGTAAATGCCATGCTCTGCCGGTGTACGTCCCGTCACGATGGTGCTGTGGGAAGGGTAAGTCACCGTGGGGTAGACGCCTTCGACCCCCTCGGCATAACTGCCTTCGGCGCGTAATCGCTTCAAGTTTGGGATGTGCGCATTCAGTGCAGTCTGGGCGTAGAAGTTTGCGCCCATTCCATCCAGCGAAACGACCAGAACATGGTGATCGGCTGAGGGGGGCTGGGGCAGGTCCTGAGCAGACAGGCATACGCTCAGGGATAACAGTGCGGCAAGAATGAAAACGGCCGCCACGGCAGCATATTGCTGATTTCGCCGAGATCTCATGGGGGGGGAGTTTCAGGAGTACAATAGAAAAAGGAATATTCATGAGCTGGGGTACCTCAGTGGGAATCATGGAAGACGGTGGCGGCACAGGCCGCCCACTCGCCATGGCAACAGCATTTGAAGTCGCGTTGATTTTCACTGGAATTCTCGTCTACATCTGGCGTTGGCAACACACTTACCCTCTTATGTGGATGGCCCTTCTGGCCTTGATTCTTGTGAGTCACGTATTACATCGAGACACCCTGCGTGGGCTCGGCCTGGGCCGGGCCGGCCTTCGATCCAGCGCCCAATGGGTGTTGCCGTTGGCCATCCTCCTGTGCCTGCCGTTGCTTTTCTATGGATTTGTCCTTCACAGCTTAGTGCTTCTTCGCCCGAACTGGCAATCCCTTGTTCTTCTTCTCGGCTATAATGCTTGGTGTGTATTTCAGCAATACCTGACCCAGTCTTACTTCCATAACCGCTTGATGCTGGTCATTCGCAATCGCCACGTAAGTTCCGCTCTGGTGGGAATCATGTTCAGCGCTACGCACATTCCCAACCTTATCCTGATGATTGCCACCTTGATCGCGGGATTTGTCTTTGCGGAAGTGTTTGCCCGTTATCGCAACATCTGGCCCCTGGCGCTGGCACAGGCAGTAGGCGGCCTCCTCCTCGCCGCCGTCGCGCCGGATGCGCTGATTCACCACATGCGCGTGGGACCGGGGTACTTTTTTTACGGGATACGGTAGGGTAAAGCGTAGGCAGCAAACCATCCGCGGCGTTATCTTCTTGCCAGATTCCAAATCGTGCATCGCACCGGGAAGTGTACTCAGAAAGTGTTACAACTTTATTTCGGATGGAATAATGCTTCCTGCTGGGTGCCTTGTGCTTACTGCCCACTGCCCACTGCCAACTGCCTACTGCCTACCGCTTTTCCGCAGGCGTGGCAAGAACGGCAGATCAGCGATTTGGCCTTTGAATTTTTCCGCCCAGCGCCCTGGGATGGAGATTCCGCACTGCGGGCACGCGCCTTTCGATGTCAGTCGATAATCCAGAATGTGGTAGCCAAGTCTTTCAATCAGTAATTCGTGGCACTGGGGGCAGTGAGTGTTCTCAAGCTCGCCCACTTGTCCCGGCAGATTCCCCGTGTAAATAAATCGCAGCCCGGCCGCCTTGCCGATTGCCGCCGCCCGCATCAGGTCGTGCGGCTGGGTGTTGGCGGGGTCGGTCATCTTGTAATCCTTGTGGAAAGCCGAAACGTGCCAGGGAATGTCGGGTGAAACACTTGCGACAAATTCCGTGAGCCGCTGGAGCTCATCATCGGAATCGTTGAAGCCTGGAATCAGCAGGGTGACGATCTCAACCCAGATTCCCATCTCGTGCAGGCTGCGAATCGTCTGGAGAATGGGTTCGATGCGTCCACCGAGCTCACGGTAGTGGCGGTCGTCGAAACTCTTCAGGTCGACCTTGTAGAGGTCCACCCACGGCCGCAGGTATTCGAGCACCTGCGGTGTGCCATTGCCGTTGGAGACGTAGCCGGTCACGAGCCCCGCGGCTTTGGCTTCCTTGAAAATGGCAACGGCCCACTCGCTGGTGATCAGCGGCTCGTTGTAAGTGCTGACCAGAACTTTAGCGCCTTGCTGAACGGCGTCGCGAACAAGCTCTTGCGGCGTTACGTGCATCAGCCGAGAGGCAGCGCGCGGGTCACGAATGGCTTGGGAGGTGTCCCAGTTCTGGCAATAGGCGCAATGCAGGTCGCACCCGAACATTCCAAAACTGAAAGCAAGAGCGCCGGGATAGGCGTGATGGAAGGGCTTTTTTTCGATTGGGTCGCACTGGACTCCGGCGGCATAACCCCAGGGGACCTGTAGTTTGCCCCCTTGGTTGAAGCGGACTTTGCAGATGCCCAGTTGCCCTTCCGGAATGCGACAGCAATGGCCGCAGGCGAAACAGCGCACAAAGCCCCGGTCGATCTTTTCGTAAAGCTCGCCTTCGCGAACGTTGGCGTTAAGAATATTCTGGAGCGTGGCCATGATTCACGACCTTCAGAAAGACACGAAATTCGAAGTTCGAAACTCGAAATTCGAAAATCGAAATCCGCCGAGATGCGGGCGGCGAAGTTCCAACCTCGCTATTCTGCCTTACTATTATACTCCCGCCGACCACGACTGTTTGGAGCACGCGGCAATACTATTTGGGCTGGAATCTTTTTCGAGAGTCAAACCTCGTAGCTCGTGGCGATTTTCGGTTTTCGAATTTCGATTTCTGGCCTCAGGGTTTTCTCTGCCAATGTTGGCCGCCGTCATCGCTGGCCCATTTCGAGCCGGAAGTTGTCGTGACGGTGAGATGCTGCGGGTCGTGCAATTGAATGTCGGTGAGGGTCTCCGTGACGGCGTTTCCCTCGACGGTGATGCTCACCCGGTTCCAAGTGGTGCCCCCATCGAGGGAATGAAAGAGGGCCCCCCTCGTACCGCCCGCCCAGACATCATTGCCGAGGGCGGCAACTGTCATGAACTTGATTCCGCGGGCGACCTGAATCGGCTCAAGGGTTTTGCCCGCATGTGTGGTGCGCTGTACTTGGCCTTGCGATGAAACGGTCCAGAGGGCAGCGGGCGGACCAGCCTCCAGTTCCTTATCAGCGCTATATGCCGCCGCCCCGCCCATAGACGCTTGGGCTCGCATGAGGGGGCCTCCCAGTGTGGTTCTCTGAGGGGCAGCTTTCGCCGCGATGGCCTCACCTCGGCTCGTGCCGGCATTGCCTACCTCGGCCGCAACGCTTGGGGAGGGCGTGCGCAATGGTTCCTGGCGAGCTGTGACCTCCCCGCTTTGAGCTCCGGCGCTTAAAGCTGACGGGGCACCGTGCGAACGACTGCTTGCTTGCCCTGCCACTCCGTAGGCGGCCATGGGCATGGCCGCTGGTGCAAAGGGGAGGGAAGGGTGGGGAGGGGCCACTGCGGTCATTGCATTCCCACCCTTGCCTTCGCCTTCCGCAGTCTGCACGCTGGGAAGATTGTCAGCCCTCACCGGGGCGGGTGGCCGGGTGGAATCCAACGCCGTCACTTGTTTCTTAGCCGTGGCTTGCTCTTCGTTATCCTGGAGAGAAATATCTCGCCGGGCTCCCGATATTTTCGCCATCGACGTCAATGCACCAGCGGATTCTCGCGCCTCTGCCGACGGTTTGGCTTGGGCAGTTTTGGCAGGCGACGGAGCTGACGGCAGCGGAGCGGCGGCCTGGGGAGGGTTCGCCGCGTTTCCCGCCGGAGCTGGGGTTGACGTTACTTTAGAAATTTCCTGTTGCCGCTTCCACATGTCGGGGTGCAAAACCACGACGATGGTCAGCCCTCCCAACACCGCGGCCATCGCGCCCCAACGCAGAACGGGCCAGGGGTTCCACCGCCGTCCAGCGGCGACGCGAACGGGCGGGGCTATCGCCGCTTCCGTCGGCATGGAAAGGGCTGCGATCTCACGGCAATCCGCGCACTGGCTGAGATGGGTCAGCACCTGCGTGCGCTCCTTTTCCGTCAGCGTCTTTTCCACAAAGGCCGCGAGCAGATTGGCGTCGGGATGTCGGCCGCCTTGGAAATCAGCCGGCCCCCCGGAGGCTCCGGAAGATTCCGGCGCATGAGGTTGTGCCTTCAACCTTGCGAGTGCGATTTTTGGTAATCCCGCCATAAAGTGATTGGGCAGATGGGCAGTGGGCAGATGGGCATTGGTAACACCATTTGCCCCTGCCCACTACCTACTGCCCGCTGCCTATTGCTTACTGCCTACTGCTTACTGCCCATCTACCCACTGCCCCCCTGCCCCCCTGCCTGCCCTATTATGGAACGGTTTGCTGGCCTTTTTCTTGCATTAGTCGGCGGCGAACATCCAGTGAGAGTTCTGTGACCTCGACCTCCATGGTTTGTTCCGCCTCTTTGCGGCTCATGCCGCGTTTCATCAGACCGGAGAGAATCGTCATGCGTGTCGCGGCCGTGATTTTTTCCACCTTGCGGCTGATGGTGGATTCGTGTACGCCCAGCAGGCGAGCGGTTTCCGCCAGCGTGCGGTCATCAAGGTAATAACTGGCCAAAATGAATTTGTCTTCTGCCGCGAGGGAAGCGAGCGCTTCATCCGTCGCCTCGCGCAAACGCGCGTCGATGGCCTGGGTGGGGTCGGGCGTTTCCACCTCGAACTGCGCCCCCGCCTCGGCCTGTTCCTCCAGACTTACCAATCGCTGTTGGCGGCGAAAGCGATTGACATATTCCTGCGCCAGGACGGCCCGCAGCCAGCCCTCCAGTGAGCCGCGGCCCGTAAAGGAGTTTAGCTTGGAGATCCGCCGGCCATCTGACGTACGCGTGCCGTAAAGATCCGCATAAAGGGAATCTGCCATCTCACGGGCATTCGCGTCCCCTTGCACGATGGAGTGCGCCGCGCTGAAGAGCTTCTCGCGATACCGGGTCAGGAAAATTTCCCAAGCAGTCTCGCTGCCCAGGGCGCAGGCGCGGGCCAGGGCCAACTCCTCCACCCGAAGGTGGGTGACGAAATCCGCAACTTCCGAAGCACTCGCATTGGCAGGTAGATATTGGGTGGCAACCTCTTGCAGGATGCTGGCGAAATCCCTCAGTGTTAAGCCGAATTTCGCCCCTCCGGCTTGGCGATGAAGCTGGGTCGCCAACATTTCCGGAATGTTGATCTTCGATGGGCGGGTGGCGGTTTCCTGGCTGCCGCTCATAGGATGCGACCTTACTAACAATTCTTCTTCCCTCGCCCCCTTGGGGGAGAGGGGGGACCGCAAGGCGGAGGGGGCCCCACGTTCTGCTGGTGGTGGGGGTGAGGGGATCTCTCGGGGACAAATTGATGACCGATCTCCTCAAACCCCTTATGTGAACAGTGCGGGCCACCTGCGCCCGTTGGTGCCTCTAAATCCTTCTCCGCGTATGCCCAGCCGGGCACCCGAAACTTGGATGCAAGAATTATAACCTGATTCGTTCTAACCACAGACCGGGACTTACACCCTCGGTCATTTACGCAAGGAGGAGACGATGATGGCGGGCAAACATATTCTGGGTTTAGGTCTGATGTCAGCACTGGCAATTCTTGTGGTTCTGCCCTTGGGGCCGGGCACTGGTGAGGCAGGTCAAGTCGGGTCAACCTACAAAGTACTGGCGCCCATCAGCCGCGGTAACTTGACCATTTTTCCGGTTGTTGCCGACCGCACACACGACACGCGAAATTTCCTGACCCTCGATGAGGGCGTGCGCTCCGGCGAAGTGGTGGTGAGCGAGGCGGGCAGCGTGCGGCCGCTGGTTCGCAGGCGCGGGGAATACCTCCCCAGCGACGGTGCGGAGGTTAACCGCCTGGTTTTGGAGAATAACTCCGATCGCCCCCTGATATTGCTGGCGGGGGAGATCGTGACGGGCGGCAAGCAGGACCGTGTGGTGGGTAAGGACCGCATTGTTCCGCCCAAAAGCGACCCCATTGACCTCGCCGTATTTTGTGTTGAGCCCGGGCGCTGGGTGGCGGCTAAATCCGACTTTGGCTCTTTTCATTCCCAAATGGCGCAGCCCAGCGTGCGGCGCAGCGCCATGGCCGACCAAAATCAACAGAAGGTTTGGGCAGACGTGCATTCGGCATCGGAATCGCTGGGAATGGCCGCCAGCCCAGCCGCGGCTCAAGAAATGTCGAGGACCTCTTCCTACGCCGGTGTGATGGCCAATGATGAGGTCAAGAAACGCGTCGATTCCGTTGCTGTACCGCTGGAACAATCCTACCTGGGGCTGATGCGCGATTTACGTGAACGGAATGCCGTGGGCGTGGTTGTGGCGGTGAACGGCCGGATGATCTGGGCGGATATTTTTGCCAGCACGCAACTGCTGGAACAGTACTGGCCCAAGCTCATTCGCTCCTACGCCGCCGAAGCCCTGACGCAGTCCAGGATTTCCGAGCGTCCTGATATGAAAGATGCCCAGGCGTTTTTGCAGGATTTCGGAGCGCGGCATGAGGCGCAGGAAACTGAACCCGGCGTCTTCCGGCGCACCGAACTCACGGGCAACGATTTCACCGCCTTCGCGCTGACCTCGCTCCTCCCCGGGACGGGGTTCGACGTGCATATTGCCAAGATGGTGGATTGACAGGGTGGGGAAGGGTGAAGGGTAAGGGGTAAAGGCTAAAGTAGAAGGAGGTGGCCGGTCAATGCCCTCTTGACCGTACGCTCTTCCCTTTATGTTGGAAACATCGGGGGGCGGCAGGTGCCAAGGGGGAGCGGCGGCGGGGATAAGAAAGGTCCACAGTCAGGGAATCATTGACTATGATGGCTACCCGCTCAGGGCTTCTTCTTCGCGGGACGTGTTGTGTCGATTTCCTGTTGAAGTGCAGGAGTCACGAACAAGTCATCGAGAATCTTTTCTGTCAGGCTCAACGCTATCAGTATTTCGTCAGAAGAGATTTCGCGGATAACGTGGGCTGTGAAGTTGCCGATGATCCGCGTCTTGTGTGCTGAAATAGTGTTTAGTGGAAATATCTTTCCATCATCCTTTAGCTCGTCAATCATGTCTTCGAGCGTATGCTTTGTTGCTCCAGCGGTGATGCATGCATTCTCTAGGCATCTGCGCAGCATGAGGCAGGCAGCGCGGTTCATCATCATTGACCGGCATTTGTATGCCTGCTTGAAGTCCTCGCGAACATCTTCTGGAATACGATCATCGAGTTTCTTGACTGCAGGCGGCCATGTCGATCTCCACTTACTGTCAAATATCTGCCCGGTACTGTTTGAGAACTGTCCCATCACGCTTAAATAGAAAGTCCTGTTGCATTCCTTTCGCGGACATTTGACGACACAATAGGCACCATAATAATTGGCCTGCGGGCTTGCCAAGCCGGTTTCGTTCGTCAGATCAAGCGCTATGAGGAGCCCCTGAACCGTATGCTGGCAGTAAGGACATTCAGTACCTGGTATGTATTCCTGACTGAATTTTGGTGCATAACTCATTGACGAGTTATCCTTGAGTGGCCGGTGTCTGCGCTGAAGCCTTCGTCTTGGAAGCAGTCTTCTTCACTTCTGCCCCCCTTCTTCGCCTCCGCCTTCCTCTTCTTCCACGCCGCTCTCATCTTTGCCCTAGTAGCCGCGGATACCTTACGTCCCTTGCGCGCTCCCCGCCGGCCGGTCGTCTTCCCGGCCAGCTTGCTCAGGTCCGAGGTTGCCTCATCTATGCGCTCGACCTCAGGCTGGGCCGATTTCTTCAGCTTCTCAAGCGCCTTTAAGGATATTTGCGAAGTTGGGCATGTCTGCCTCCAAGTAAAGTACGCGCTGTATTGTGTGTGTGAGTCCAGAATTGCAAGGGTCAATAGAACGGAGGAACACGCAAGCCGGTCATTCATTTAGGCCTTGCGACCACGACGACGTTTCTGGTGGAGCAGAAACTTGACTATATGGACAATTCCTACAAGGTTGATGAGAAGCAATCCGGTTTCATCAATGAGGGTACGAATCCAGCGGATGAGCTCAATTGGCCAGCTAGGCATACCAGACGCCTCCCTGCAAGAATTGCTCCCAGGGCAGCATGTTCTTTGCAGATAAAGCGTATGTTTTGCCTATTTGGTAAGGCGCGCCACATCCTCCCTGGGAAGACAAAACGTGGCGTAATTCATCAGTCAGTCAGATCAGACGCTTAACATCCCCGTCGATTTAGCTGTGGGGAACACATTACGGTGTCCCAAGCCAGAACCAACGTGGATTACATTCTCTATCTTCTCCACTATAATTGTCAAGGTTGACTCATGTTCTTCCGCATCATCGAAACCATCTCTGGCAACTTGGCCGTTCGCAGCAAGGTAGCGCGACTTGTTCTTGAGGTCCGCGGCTTTTCGTTGTGATGGGCGGAAGAACCGCGGACCTTCAAAGCCGGTCCGCGCTGCGATTCGTGGGACAACTCAATTGCCCGCAAAAAGCCCTAACCGCGCGTGTGTCTGGCGTCGCCCGCCATCATGACGTTTTGTCGGCTTCTCCGGCGAGCCTCGCGGCTCATTTCCTATCGGTAGGAAATTTGCGGGTAAAATTGTAAAATCTTTTCCTGCCGGCAGGAAATTCACCGGCTTTCCTGTTGACAACATATCTTGCCTTCGCGCTAGTCTTGGAGGGTGAGAAGCGCGCCGTCGGCCGGTGCGTGCAATCAGGTGGCGGGTAACCACCCCCGGCTTGTAACCACCCCCTGCGCTAAAGCGCGGACGACCGGTGCATGGTAGCCACCCCCGGCGCTAGCGCGCCGCCCCTCCCTTCGAAGGGCTCAGGGCAGGCTCTGAATCAGG
>PLWR01000722.1:0-197 GCA_003165615.1 Acidobacteriota bacterium
CCGCGGTAGACGTTATAGCCTCCTAACCCTGAGCTGCCGATCGAGGTCCAGGAGAGAGTCACGTCGTGTGTTCCCGTGCCCGAAAGCGATGCCGACTGCGAGCTGCCGCTGGCATTGTCTCCGATGCTGAGGGAGCCCGTGCGGGTTCCGGCGGCTGAAGGCGTGAACAATATCGCGATGGTGCAGTTGCCTCCCGC
>PLWR01000722.1:244-8432 GCA_003165615.1 Acidobacteriota bacterium
CCGGTGGCGTTGTCGGTAAGGGTGAGCGAGGCCGCCCGGCTGCCGCTGGCGGATGGCGTGAAGGTGACGCTGATGGTGCAATTGGCTCCCGCTGCCACGCCTACCCCGCAATTATTGGTTTGAGCAAAGTTGCTGGCATTGGTGCCCGTGACGGCGAGGCTGGTGATATTCATGGTGGCATTGCCGGCATTGGTCAGGGTGATGGTTTGCGCAGCACTGGTCGTGCCGACGGATTGACTCGCAAAGGAACGCTTGGTGGGGGAAAGGCTGACTGTTGGTGCGGTGCTGGTCCCAGAAAGGCTCACCGTCTGCGGGCTGTGAGGGGCGTTGTCCGTGATGCTGAGTGCGGCCGTACGAACCCCGCCGGCGGAAGGCTTAAAGGTGACGCTAATCGTGCATTTGGCACCTGCCGCCAACGAACTGCCGCACGTGTTGGTCTGTCCAAAGTCGCTGGCATTGGTGCCAGTCACCGCGAGGCGGGTGATCGTCAAGGTGGCGTTGCCAGTATTGCTCATGATGACGAATTGTCCGAGCAGTTGGAACCCACCGCTGAAACTCAGGCTGACGGGCGACAAATTCACGATGGGAGAATTACTCAAAGGGGGGACGGCTTCTGCCGCTCCTCTCCCAAAGATAGCGGAAAAAAGGGCAAATGCGATAATGGTGGCCAGAGTCTTCGCAAGTTGCTGTCGCAGCGCCTGGGTTTGCATGTGAGATGTCTCCAATATAGGTGTTATAAATTCGAGATGAAGTCCTCTCAATTAACGTATTGGCGGAAGGCGTCGGCCTCTTGAGGTGGCAAGCATCAGCGAAAGCTGGGCTGAGAAGGAATTGCCAGAGTGGCATTTCACTTGGTGAGACGAAATCCACCTCGGCGGTATTGCTTCGACTGTCAGGTGGTGGAAGAAATCGCGACGCGGGGTGTGGCGAAGGACGTACCGTCTTCCACGAACGGCTGAGGAAATGGATGAAAAATTGAAACATGTTAAGAATCGGAGCGTCTTGCATTTTGCACATCCTACACGCCGGTGGCGATAATCCCGAGCCAGAAATCGACCGACGCTTATGTAAATAACAGTATTCCCCAAAAGACGTCTATAGTACTGAGGTACTACCTGAACAGGTATGGTTTCTTTAGGCCATACAAGGCCTTGGGGGTGTGATTGCCTATTTATGCTACCGGTGGGAGGCCTAGCCAAGCCCATGCGCAGGGCGCGCCTTTAGGCGCGTGTGTCGAAAACGATTTTACGCTTCTTCATTTCGCCAGCACTAAGTGATATACAAAAACCCGTATGCCTTCAGAGCAGTCAATCAAGCCTTTCTGGAACCAAGCGGCCAACGAGAATCTGTACTGGTACGTCTCATCCTATGCTCCCTACGACGCTGATCCTAATCTGGCTCTGTCAAGCCGAGGATTGCTGACTCGACCGGCATGACGACACCCTGAACGACGTGACCACGTCAAGCGGAAGCTTGGCCTCTAGCTTTCAATCATTTTCTTTGACCGACAGAGCTCTGCATTCCAAGCTCGTGAATTCTTGTTTTTTTGGGAAGCTTTTCAAGCTGCCAGCAGAGCGAAATCGGTCTGGCGAAATATCAAAGCGGTATTCATAACCTGTTGGCCTTTCTGCGTGGGGCGGTAATAGTAAGTTCGTCCGACGCGATAGATCAGTCCGTGGGCGCGCAGCAAGCGCAACTGCCGGGTGGTGCAGGCGGTGGCGCGACGGCGGTGGGCAGGGTCGTTGGGAGGAGAAGGGAATAGCACGTCACGCAGATCGCGGTTGCGCACGCCCTGCAGGTGGAATTCCCCGTGCAAGATGGCGGCAAACAGGGAGCTTTCTGGTGGGGTGATGGGCCGCAGGGCACGATAGCGCCGAGGGGTTTTTACCGGCTGACTGACGGGATCCAGGATACGATGGGCGGGTTGGGACTCCCCCCCTACCGCCAAAGCTTCCAGATAACGGGCATTAGCGCCCCGGCTCAACTCGACGCGCCGACGCAGGTCGACAATGCCCTTGCGGAGGGGATACCAGCCTTTCACGTTGCGCCCCTTCCGCCTCACGCCGCGGTAGACGCGAAACCGCGACGGATTATTCAGGGTGGTCTCCACCCTCAACACGCTCCCTTGCTTGTCGTACATTTTGATCGAGTTCTCTTCTACTCGATGCTTTACGCACACCCCTTCGATCCGCCGTTCATGGGTGCTGCAGACCTCTCCGTTAAAGAGCGTGTTGGTGCGTCGCCCCAGAAAACGCAATACCTGGGGCGAAGAAAATTGTTCCAGGGCGTGCCGGCACAGGGCGGGATAAACTTCCGCCAGCGCTTGCGGACTGCGAAACATCACATCGCTGGCATATTCCCCCTGCCGCACCGTCCAGTAATAACTGCGCAGGCGCGGACGCGCTCCTGCCGCCAACCACGGGTTCACCGCCTGCGCCCAACGATTCAGCACCTTGGCCCAAGGCAGATTCACCAACCGGTCCATCAGCGCCTGCGCGCGCTCCAGATCGGCAATCTGCGTGAAGCAGTTGTCCTTCTGCTGGTAGGCAATCCCCGCCTGCTGCATCTGCCGCGCTAACCATTCCCGCCCGTTCACGCACACCTGGATGCTTAGCGGCAACCAACTCTGCAGCCGGATGTGCATCAGGCCAAAGTCGCGGTCGAGAAAGTAAAAGTAAAAATGCAGGCACTGGGCCTGGCGCGGGAGCAACCGCAACTGGCGCTTCTCCCGGTCGCGCCGCACCGTGAAGGTCACACAGGGTTCCACGCACGACAACACGCAGATCAGCCCTTCCTTCACGGGCTTCTCTTCCAGCAGCTTTCTCACCAGTGCTTCCTTGCTCGCTTTCCCCGAGGGCACAAACTGGAACGGCCGCCCCGCCCGTTGCGCGATCTGCTCGGCGCGCTTCTTGATGCCCGCCGAAAACTTCTCCCCGAACCACTGGAAGTCCTTAAACCCCACTCGCTGGCTTCCCATGAACCAATCCAGACCTTGCACATAGCTGAGGGAACGCAACACCCCGCGAAACAAAACCCGGTCAAATCCTGATATGCTTCCCAGAACGCGGCTCGCATGCCGCTTCAAAAAACGCTCCATGGCGGCCCTCCTCATGACGTTTGCCCAAAAACATCATGACGGAAGCCGCCATCGAGCGTCATCCGTTTTGGTTGCGGCTCCGCCGCGCTGCGTGATAGCCTCATATGCTCGATCCGAGTTCTTTTGCAGTGTTTTCTGATGCGCCTGTATTGTCCGTGCAGCTTTCACTTGAAGATTGAGTCGAGATCATTCTCCCCCAGGAATAAGGGCTTACGTGCAGCCGCCCGCTGCTCTTAGCCTCTCTTCCCCCTGAACACATGATAAAGCCCTCGAACGTTTTTCTCATAGCCATTGGTGGAGGCAGGGGTTCCGGCAGGACCACGATAGCGAGAGGCTTCGCGCAGCGATACGCTAGCCTCGGTGTCACAGCCCTCAATCAGGACTCATACTACTTCGATCGCAGCCACCTGAGCTTGTCCGAGAGGGAGGAGATCAATTTTGACGACCCCCGCGCGCTCGACCACGATCTGATTTGCGAGCATGTGCAGCAGCTCTGGCGGGGCGAAGCAATCGAAAAGCCGCGCTATTCCTTTGCCACCCACACGCGTACCGGGGAGTTCGACCGGGTCGATCCAGCGCCGCTCGTCCTCCTTGAGGGCCTCTTTGCTCTGTGGGATCCCCGTGTGCACGCGCTGGCGGGCTTGAAAGTCTTTGTGGATTGCGATACCGATGTGAGATTTATCCGCCGGCTACGCCGTGACGTCGTGGAGCGCGGGCGGACGTGGCAATCCGTCGTCACGCAATACCTCGCTACCGTTCGGGTGATGCATCACCTGCATGTCGAGCCGACCAAGGCCTTCGCTGACCTGGTCCTGGACACCACTCAAGCTGCTTTGGAGGATTCGCTCCACAGGATTGACCAAGCCCTCGCCAAGGTCTCGCCTATTGTTGCAGGGATAGCCAGCCGGAAAGGCCGGTGGTAAACATGGAGTTCTCCTAGCAGGATGCTGAAAAATGGGCCTCAAAAATAAAATTCGGCGGAGTCAAGGGTTTTCAAGATGCTCAAGTAGGGGTCGGAGGCCCTTTCTGGGGGGCTCTGCATGGCCCCCGAGAGCGCTATTTTCGCGCTCTGAAGACACGTCTCCCTCATGCTTCCGCCTCCCGCAACAGATTGCGCATTCTGACCAGATTGTAGGCCGCCAGCGCCCAAGTGAACATCCAGCTCACCCGTGCCTTTCCCCGGAAACGTGTCTTGCGCATGCCGCCCACGGTTTTCAGCCAGCCGAAGATTTCTTCTACGCGCTTGCGCACGCGCTGGCTGAGAGCATAGCCGGGGTGCCGCGTGGTGCGCCCATCAATGGCACTGCCTCCGCNNGCCGCCCCGTGTTCTGCGCCACGTGAGGAGTGACGCCGGCATCGCGCAGCTCGGCTACACAGCCTTGGGTGTCATAGTTCTTGTCCGCACCCAGAGTCACGCCGCCCGCCGGGGCTTGTGCGGTAATCATGGTCACGGCCGCCTCGCGCTCGGCGGTGCCCGTGGCTTGGGTCAACTCGGTCTGCACCGCCAACCCGTGGCGATTCTCCATCAACACGTGCCCCAGGTAGTTCAGCTTGGCCTCTTTTCCCGGACCCTTGCGGGAGAGCAGGGCCTCCGGGTCGGTGGTCGATTGATGCGTGGCATTGGAGCGCTGCTCGCCGTGGAAATTCACCGTGGGATTACCGGGATCTTCGGGCGGCGGAGAGGTGGCTGCCCCATCCTTTTTCTTGAAGCTCTTCAGACTCGCCCAAGCCTCGATCAGTGTCCCATCCACGGTGAAATGCTCATCGCTGAGCAGTTGGTGCTCACCCGCCAGCTTCAGGACTTCCTGGAAGAAAGCCTGCGCCACCTCTCCTTTCAGCAAGCGTTCGCGATTCTTGCAGTACACGGTGGCATCCCAGACCGGATCGTCCACATTCAAGCCCACAAACCAGCGGAACAAGAGGTTGTAGTCCAACTCTTCCATCAGCAGGCGTTCGCTGCGGAGGGTATAGAGAACCTGCAGCAGCAAAGCTCGCAGCAGCTTCTCCGGTGCAATCGAGGGGCGGCCCACCGCCGAGTACAGGGCGTCCAATTTCGGGGAAAGGCGTTCCAGGACGGTATTGGCCATTTGTCGGATGGCCCGCAAAGGGTGATCCGCCGGAACCCGCTGTTCCGGCGACACGTAACTGTAAAGGTGGTCCTGATGAACGTCTTCTCCGCGCATCTGATATCCTCCTTAGGATTATTCCTAAGGATTACGTAACATATTTAAGTATGACTGATCAAGTGAAAACTCGACTTTTTCAGCATCCTGCTAGTAATACTAGGTTAAGTATTTAAGACGTGTCGTGGAACTTCGTCAAGCACCACGGGCAGCGTCCAATGATTCTAATCAACAGCGTCAAGAGGCTCTTTCGAACCCGCGGCAGCGTCCAGGCCGCACCAGAAGTTTTTTTTAAGGCGCGCCTGCTCGGCACGCAGAAAGGCATAAGCCATGGTGACGAGGCACACATGGTGATGCCATCCCAACCATTGGCGGCCCTCGTAATGGTCCAGACCCAGTTCTTCCTTCAATTCACGGTAATCCTGTTCCACCCGCCAGCGCGCCTTGGCGGCGCGCACGGCCTGCCGCAATCCCGGTGCCTGCCCGCCCAGTTGAATCATCCAGTACTTGGTTGGCTGTTTCTCCTCCTTGGGCCATTCGATCAGCAACCATTCCTGCACCCGCGGGGGATGGGCCTGTTGCCGCCAGCCGTGGGCGGCCCAGACCGGCAGCAAGGCGAAACGGGAGCGCTGCGCTCCTCGACTACCCTCCCGCCAAGTCACCGTGCGCCAAGCTTTCGCCGGCAATTGCGAGGCGACCTTCTCCAGACTTTCCGGTCGCGGCAAGGCTTGCAGCGGCGGATACTGGCGGGGCCGCCCCGTCTTTTTCGGGGGCGGCAAGGGAAGATTCGGATCGGTCGTCCAAACCACCGTGCTCGGCTCGACCTGCACGGCGTACGGAAGGTGGCGATCGCGCAGCGCTTGGCGAAAACCAAAATCGTTGCCATAGAACGAATCTGCCACCACCGGCAACGCCGGCAGTCCCCAGCCCAAGGCTTGATCGATCACTTCCAAGGCCAATTTCGTCTTGCTGCGATAGACCGTTCCCGGCGGCAGTTTGACCTCCTCGGCCCGCGCGCCGTCCTCGAACCATTCTGGCGGCAGGTAGAGTCGCCACACCAGCGGACAACTCGCCTCCGCACTCGACCAGTGGAGACTCACCGCTACTTGGCAATTCGCCACTTTCCCCAAGGTGCCACAGTACTGCCGCGCCACTCCCACCGAGTGCGCCCCGGCCTTTGGAAAGGCCGTCTCATCAATAATCCAAACTTGTGCCTCACTGAGCAGATCGACCATCTTGCGGGCCAAACCCTGCTGTACTTTCTCCACGGCCCAGGGACTCTGGCCCACGAACTGCCGCAGGGCTTGCACGTCAGCGCCGGGGATGCGCGCCGCCAGAGGCTCTATCGACTTGCGCTCCCCGTCCAACAACAGGCCCTGAACATAAACTTGCGCCCAGTGGCGTCGCTCGCTACGCCCCATGGGTTCCAACAAGTCTTCGAGAAAATGCATCAGGCGACTATCGAGGCCTCTCAGGCTCTGCGGTGTCATGCCAGCACTCTAGCACAGGGCATACTGGCAATCAAGTACTACTTAACCTAGTATTACTAGGGTGTAGACGCCGCGTGCCGCTCGCGAGCCCCGGCTAGGTCCGCCTCGACCATCATCCTGACCAAGCCCTTAAAATCAACTGCGGGTTGCCAGCCCAACGCGTTGCGTGCTAGGGTCGCGTCGGCTTGGAGGTCATGAATCTCCCCGGGCCGCAGGAAGTGCGGATCGATTTCCACCCATTCCTCGATGGATTTCGGTGCGCTCTCTCCGTAACCGAGCTCTTTCAGCTCAACCAAAACCTGCTAGAGGAAATCCCTCACACTGTGCGACGCGCCGGTGCCCACCACATAGTTCTTCGGGACGGGCTGCTGCAACATGGCGTGCATGGCTCTCACATAGTTACCTGCGAATCCCCAATCCCGGCGGGCTTCGAGCATTCCCAGCTTCAGTTTGGTTCGATCACCCATCACCCACTGCGCCGCGGCTCGGGTGATCTTGCGGGTCACTATTTCTGGGCCGCGGCGAGGGTTCCACTTCGTGTTCCAGCCGCTGTAGGCATAAAGGTCACACTGATTGTGCAATTGGCTCCCGCTGCGACCGAACTGCCGCAATTATTGGTCTGAGCAAAGGCTCTGGCATTGGTGCCCGTGACAGCGAGGCTGGTGATAGTCAAGGTGGCATTGCCAGTGTTGGTCAGGGTGAGGGACTGCGCCGCACTGGTCGTGGCGACGGATTGGTTGCCGAAGGCCACGCTGACAAGTGAGAGACTGACCACAGCCGCAGTGCCGGTCCCGGGGAGGCGGGGCCGTTGGACCTCCCACTGCCCGCGCGCCTTGCCGGGATGAAGCATGGAAAGCAGAAGAATCAGGATTGTTGTCATTGTAGCTTGGAATCCTCCCGCAGATTTGGCGTTGACAACCAGTCGTCCGTTGGCGAATGCGCCGACAGGGTTGTAGTCCTGGACCTGTGGGGAAAGGGCCTGCCCTTCGGCGGACTGCGCCATTCCACGAAGCGCGCGCTCCAGGATAATCAAAAGTTTCCGCATCACTTGACTCCTTCCCCTTCGCCGGGGCCGTGACCTTGCAGGCCATGCCGCGAACCGGCCCACCGGAACGCGCCAATAATTTTGAGATACGCTTCCCCAATAATTCAGTGTCGTTCCCGGGTGGCTGTGGGCAGCGATCTTTCCTGCTTGATTGCTTATAGGTCCTGCGTCGTGGGGCTGTCAAGCGCGAAATTTGCCGGTTCGGATAATACTTCCAAATTCCCGAGGGTCGGCACACTATGCCGAAAATCGGCACATTCGGGCCATTGCCCAATTCTATGAAGGTGCTAGTCGAACCTTCGCAGCTGAGAACTATTTTGAGTGAAATTTGATCTGCACTTCGGTCTAACCTCTTCATGGTCAATCGCGCCTTCTCGAAAAGCCGTTGTAGTGTCGACCTACCCCCCGTACAGGCGCGGAGGGAATTTGTCAG
>PLWR01000722.1:8439-16345 GCA_003165615.1 Acidobacteriota bacterium
GACCGCGAGATTCCCGCCGACGCGCTGGGTGGCGTGCAGGTGAAGCTGGCGGAGATGGAGCTGCGACGGCCGCGCGCGTTTGGCAATTACTGGCTGGGTTGCGAGTTGTGGCGGCAGTTGGGGCTGGAGTCGTTTTGGGAAGCGCGGCTGGGGGAAGGCCGGGAGGAAGTTCCCTGGGCGAAGGTGCTGGAGTTGCTGGTGGTAGGGCTCGCGGGCGACACGTTGAGCTGGGGCAAGCCCGGTATAGCCAGTCCCAGAATTAGAGCCAGGAGAAACCACCTCTTCATGGGCCACCTCCCCGGGGATTCACTTGAGCTCAAACGGGGCCGCTCAGTTGTAGCACCAGCTCGTTGGACCGTAAAGTTCCGGACTCAGGGAAGGCTGCGGCACTCGAACCCGCCGTACAAACAGATCGCCATCCACGTTTCGCGCTTGATTCGCATCCCAAATCGAGTACCATAGGCGTCCCGTCGCAGGTGGCGGATGTTTGTATTCACAATAAGCGGGGCGAGGGAATTATGGCCAGGGTTCTGGTTACGGGTGGTGCAGGCTTCATCGGCTCGGCGCTAGTCCATCGTTTGGTGGAGCGGGAAGAACAAGTGCGCGTAGTCGACAATTTCAGCACCGGTTTCAGGCACAACCTGGATGATGTCTTGGATCGAATTGAGCTCATGGAGGGCGACTTGGCGGAAATGTCCACGGCGGAGGCTGCCGTGCGCGAGGTTGATTTCGTTCTCCACGAAGCGGCGATCCCCTCGGTGCAGCGCTCGGTGGATGATCCTGTGAGCAGCAACCGGGCCAATGTCACGGCGACGTTGAATCTGCTCGTGGCTGCCCGCAAGGCCGGCGTGAAGCGCTTGGTTTACGCCAGTTCTTCCTCTGCTTACGGTGCTAGCGAAATTCTCCCGAATGTGGAAACCATGCCGGAGGACCCAATCTCCCCTTACGCTCTCACCAAACTGACGGGGGAGAAATACTGCATTGTCTTTCATCGCATCTATGGTCTGTCCACAGTTTGCCTTCGATATTTCAATGTCTTTGGCCCCAGGCAAGACCCCCACTCCCCCTATTCCGCGGTCATTTCCCGCTTCATCGATATGGCTCTGGACGGCCGTCGCCCCACGGTCTTTGGTGATGGCGAACAGTCTCGCGACTTCATTTACATCGACAACGTCGTTGACGCCAATCTCCTCGCCTGCAAGGTGGAGGCCGTCGATGGGATGGTCTTCAACATCGGAACCGGTGAGCGGCACACGCTGAACGAACTGCTCGGTTCGCTCTCGATTATCGTTGGGCAGAAGTTGGATGCCGTGTACAGGGAGCGCCGTGCGGGGGACGTCCAACATTCCCAGGCGGACATCAGCAAGGCGAGACGATTCTTGGGTTATGAGCCCAAGGTGAGTTTCCACGATGGCCTGCGGCGAACGGTGGATTGGTTCCGACAGAAATCCCTCTGATCCGGCCGCGGCACGGCAGAGGCAATTGCTCCTCACCTGCGGCGCGGCCAACTCGTGGTCCTCGAGAGCACCACTTATCCCGGCACAACCGAAGAGATTATCTTGCCGATTCTGGAGAAATCAGGCTTGCGCTGCTCCACGAGCCTTTATGTTACCGATATGTTACCGCTATGTTACCGATGGGCATGGGGTCACGGCTGGCGAAGAACCCGAAAGTGATTTCCATTTGGCATTCTCTCCCCAGCGTGAGGATCCCGGCAACGAGCAATTTCAGACTCATCAGATCCCGAAAATCATCGGAGGAGTTAACGCCGCAAGTGCCCAGGCGGCGCTGGCGCTTTACCCACAGGGCTTCCAACGTGCCCTTTGGGTGAGCTCGACGCGCGCTGCCGAGATGACCAGGATTCTGGAAAACACCTTTCGCGGCGTGAACATCGCGCTCGCGAGCGAACTGAAATTGCTCTGCCTGCGCAGGGGGGCTGTCAAGCGCGAAAATTAACTGTTTGGATAATACTTCCAAATTTCCGGGGGTCGGCACCTTAGTGCCTTTTGGGTCGGCACCCTATGCCGAAAATCGGCACATTCGGGCCATTGACCAATTCCGGCAAGCTGCTAGAGTTACATCACGGATTTGGTAATTTTGCAGAAGTGCACAGTAGGCGAGAAGCTCTCAGGCACGGGAGCCTCGCTAAGGAGGTTGTTTCCATGCGTAAAAAGGAGGTTGTTTCCATGCGTAAATATGCAGCACTCGCTGTTTCTCTTCTTGTGGCGTTTGTCCTGCTCGCTGCTAGCTCCGCGAAGGCGGACGAATTGAAGCTGACCGTCGGTTCGAACACCCTGTATGTTCTGGGGGTGGGCGGTCTGGCTGATTACAGTAACCCGAATTTCCATGGTTGGAATCTTGACATCGTGTTCGGCATTAGTAAGTCGCCGACCTTGGATCCTTACGGTCTCAGACTAGGCACGATCACGGCAACCTGCGTGTATGCTACGCCGTGCACGAATAAGCCGCTGGATATATACCTCAGCGACACTGGTTTCACCGAGAGTGTCAGCTCGTTTGTGAATGGCTACACCGCGACGGATACGGGGGGCGGGAGCACTACCCAGTATGCCTGGGTCGACACCGCGAACATGCTCTTCGGGGAGGCAACGCCTATTGGTACACTCGGAGTCGGACCGTTTACGGGCGCGGGAGTCTTCGCCAGTTCGGTGACGGGTGGCGGCCCGGCAGGTCCAGACGCGTATTCGTTGACGATTGAAGACATATTCACCAACCCCAACAGAGTAAGCGCAAGCTTTGGTGCAGATGGGGACATCCTTAGTGTTGAGACTCCAGAGCCGGTGTCAATGCTGCTGATGGGTACGTTCTTGTCGCTCGCTGGCGGATTGTTATCGAAGAAGAAGCGGGCGTTGTAGGCCGCTCGAGTTTCGCCACCTATGAGGGCGAAACTCGGGCGTCCCTGCCCTGCAGGCGAGGTAGTGCGCTCAGCCGCGCGGAAGCAGGGGCATTAAGGTACGTTGCGATGAAAGCTTGAGCCTTGGGTTAGACAGTCTAAGGTCAGAAGCCACTGGAACCTTCGACTGTCCGCATGGAAGAAGAGATCAATGCGAAAGCTGTTAGCATTGTTCGTTTTCGTTTTCTTTGCGGTGGTGCTCCCGAGCCCGGCACGTGAGTTCGCGACGTCAAGCATCTGCAATACGATGGCGAATAACCTCGTCATGAATTGCGGCTTCGAGATGGGCAACTTCGACTTCTGGACTCAGGCGGGCCCTGGTGGCACCGGCTACCCTTACACGGGCGTCGTCAGCTTCGGTTCCTATGTTCCGGTGAACAGCGGCTCGTACTCAGCGTTTTTGGGGCCGGGCATTACAAACGTCCTGGGCGTCCCTCAGGATAGTACGTTGTCCCAAACTATCAGGGACATCCCCGGCGCCACTTACATGTTGAGCTTTTATGTGGGAAACTATGGCACCTGCTGCCCGAACAACTTCTCGGCGCAATGGGATAATTTAACTCTTCTAACCTTAACTGACGTGGGCGACCAACCCTACACCGAATACACTTATTTAGGTCTGACGGGGACGGGCAGTGACACATTAACGTTTACTACGATGCAGCAAAATTGGGCCTTCGGGCTTGATGATGTTTTTGTGATTGGAGAAACGCCGGAACCCGTGTCCATGCTGCTGATGGGTACGTTCTTGTCGCTCGCTGGGGGATTGCTATCGAAGAAGAAGCAGGCGGTGTAAGAGGGGATTAGCCGCTCTTCCCGCGCCGAAAGGAGTCTGGCTTATGAAGCTTCAAGTCAAGTACCTGTGGGTCCTGCTGTTTGCGACCCTGCTGTGGGCGCCCGCGCTCAAGGCAGGGGAAATCTTCGTGTCGAATGACGAGTGGATGTTCACCAATGATGTCCTCGGCCTCAGCAGCCCGAATAACAATGACGCGCAGTTTGCCCAGAACATCGCGGGTTGGCTCACGGGCGGGTCGGGCAAAATCCTGATCGACTCGTCCAATTTTGGATTGAACGGAGCTGATCTGAATACCGAGCTAACTAATCTGGGCTATACCGTTACTGAAACGCCAGGGGCGACAAACTTCTCAAATTACAATGCCGTCTTCGTGGGCGGTAACGGAGGCTCGGTTAACAACGCGGCGCTCATCAGTTATGTGAATGGTGGCGGGAGCGTCTTCGTGGAAGCCGGGACGGGCGACCTGGGGCCGGTTGGTGAGGCAGCGGAATGGAACACCTTTTTGAACGCCTTCGGTCTCAGTCTTGCGCCGGTCTACAACGGGATCGGCACAGGGTCAGAACCTGGGAGCGATATTAATGTTTCCGCGTTCCAATTTCAGGGTCCGTATGGCGCCGCGCTGTTCACGGGCGTGGACAACGTCTTCATCTGGAACGGCAACGATGTCTCTGGTGCGGGGCCGGGCGTCCAGACATGGACCACCGATGGCGGCGACGGGCTCTATGGGGCCTGGCAGGGAACCGCCGTCACGCCGGAACCTGTGTCCATGCTGCTGATGGGTACGTTCTTGTCGCTCGCTGGCGGATTGCTATCGAAGAAGAAGCGGGCGTTGTAGGCCGCTCGAGTTTCGCCACCTATGAAGGGCGAGACTCTGGCGTCAATTGCCCTGCCCGCGAGGTAGTACGCTCAACCGCGCGGAAGCAGGGGCATTGAGGTAAGTCACTAGCGTCCAAAGTGTGCACTGTGGACGCGCCGATCTGCCAGACACCCTGGTGCCTGGCGGATCGGCATGATCTGGCGGGAAACGCCCTGTTCGGCCCCTCGCGGAATTCCAGCCAGCGCGCAGACTTGGGAGTGTGGTGCACAGATTTCCAGGAAGTGGCGCACGACGCAAGAAGGAACCAACTTGAATGAAAGTAGGCCAAAAAAACATGAAACGAACTGTGGTTTTGATCTTCCTGGGCATGCTGACTATGCTCGGGCTGTCGGCACCAAGCGCACTAGCGACTGAGGTCACGCTGGATTTCACTGGGGTGAATGGGACCAACGACGGGGGCGTTTTCACTGGAATCTACAAGGGAACTTTGACCGGCGGAAACTTGCCCAACACTACACCGTCGAATTTCATGTGCGACGATTACCAGGATGAAATATATATCCCTGAGACTTGGAGAGTAACTACCTACAGCATTGAGAATCTGGCTGGCGGTGCTTCCCCGCTTGTGACCTTTGGCGATAACTCCAACACCCTCTATAATAGGCTTTATGTTGGATCTCAGCTTCAAGCTTACGCCGAAGCAATTTATATCGCGCAAGGACTCCTTAACTCGCCAGGCACCCCCAATCCTCAGGCGAGCGTTGACTCCTTCACGATCTGGACGCTCATGAACAATACTGTGTCAGCGCCCTCAGATATCTCAGCTCAAGTTTCGACTTTGCTGGCGAGCACCGGGACGTGGTGGACGGGCACCTGCGACAAGAATCCATCGGCTCTAACGACGTGCCTCGCAGGCCTGTCCGATGTCAACATTTATGTGCCCGTGCCGGGGAGCCAGAACGTTGGTAATCGACCGCAAGAATTCTTGGGCTTGGGCCCAGCGCCCGAACCCGTCAGCATAATTCTGATGGGGACGTTTCTTTCCTTGGCTAGCGGCTTGCTGGGCAAGAAAAAGAGGGCGTCGTAAACCTTTGAGTTTTGCCCAAAACCTCTGACAAGAGAAGCCGGGCCGCAAGGTCCGGCTTGGCTGGCCACAGAAGGCCGGTCGCAAGCTCATGGGTGGATTTTGCCTTGATTCAGAACGGAATATCCCGCCATCCAGATTCTAGTCCTGAAGATCGCGTCTGGGCTAGTGGTGGGTCAGCTCGCCAGAACCGGATCAGCGCCGTCACAATCAACGGGCGTGACGCAGCAGGCAAAGGTCGTCGCGTCGAAGCCTGTCAGGTTGAACCATGAGAATCAAGATCTGGGGTGCGCGAGGCACGACGAGTGCTCCGGAACGTCGAAATTCCCGTTATGGCGGAAACACCCCCTGTGTTGAGGTCCGCCTGGCCAACGGGACGCTCATCGTGCTGGATGGTGGTACGGGGCTCCGTCCCCTGGGAAATAGTCTGCAAAGGGAGTTCGGCGAACGGCCCGTCGTCGGCTTCGTCTTTTTGACCCACTTTCACTGGGATCATATCCAGGGCATCCCCTTCTTCCTGCCTCTGTATAAGGCCGGGAACCTCTTCTGGTTTCATTCCGCCGGCCGCTCGGGACTCGCCACCCAAGCCGCGATTGAAGGCCAAATGACCAATCCCTACTTCCCCGTGAAGATGGATGTCATGCAGGCGGCGCATCATTTCTTTGACCTTGGTTGTGGAAGTATTAATGTTAATAAGGCAATCATTACTTCCCGGCCACTTAACCACCCCCAGGGCTGTGTGGGCTACCGCATTCAAGCAGATGGATCGACCTTTGTATATGCGACGGATACTGAACCCGGGTCTCCAGACCATGATCGCTCCGTGCGGGACCTGGCCCAGGGAGCCGATATCCTGGTCTACGACGCTCAGTACACGCCGGAACAACTACAACACCAAAAGAAAGGCTGGGGCCATAGTTCCTGGCTGGAAGGCGCGCGAATCGCGCAGGAATGTGGGGTGAAACACCTGTTACTGTACCACCACGACCCCGCCAATAACGATGACGATGTCGACCAATTAGTAGAACTCGCCCGGCAGCAGTTTCCCTCCGTCGTGGGGGCAGCAGAGGGCATGAGGATTGATCTTTACGGCGGGGCCGTCCGCTGGGCGAACGACGGATTAGCCGAAGATCGACGCTGCGCACGCCGGCTGCGGGTTGAACTCCCCGTATACGTCAGGTGGCGCGATTTAGGCGGACGTCAGGTCGAAACCCAAGGCCTGACGCGCGACCTCTCCGAGGGCGGAATTTATTTTACGGCTCCGGCTGAACTGAATACGCAGCAGACGATGGACTTAGGACTCAAGTTGCCCGAAGAAATCATGCCCGGTACCGGTCTTGAGGTTCGCTACCTTGCCAAGCCTGTCAGGAAAGAGAAGTTCAACGAAATTCCGAGTTCCGCTGGCACGGCAGTAGGCGTGGCGGCGCGCTTCTTTAACTTCCCGCGCGAGGCCGGTAAAAGTGGCGTTGCCGTCTAGCCGCCCCACCCTTCAGGATCACAGCCAACCGTCAGCCCGCACTTCTCACCAGAATCAACGGCCTTATCTCCAAGGTCGTGCTTTCCAGCCCCGGAGGCGAATCGGACAGGAGAAAAGGCCACGGTCAGGATAACCCTGACCGTGGCCACTTGCTCAGTTCGTGCTCGTCTTCGGTTTCTGCGGCGCTCCTTGTTTCAGAGACCGCTGGTAGCTCGCGAGGAGCTTCGAGCGGTTCTGGCGAAGGTCCAGTCCCGTGGGCCCGGCGGGATAAGGCCTGTTCCCCATTAATCCTGTCCAGAGAATGCGGTTGTAGACTGCGGCATCGACGCGATCGGCGTCCGAAAAGTCCATGTCCTTCGTCACCCGCGCCCAGTACTTCGCGCTGTGCGTCGACTTGGGCACGATCAGGCCAGCGGCCGGGGGGGGCAGTGGCAACGATGTGGCGTAGAGAAACGCCGAGGGCGCGGCGGTAAAACTCCAGTTGCTCGGCGTGGTATTAAAGATGTCGGCCATGGGCTGGGCGAGCGCGTCGTTCAGGTTCATGGGCTGGATGCCCAAAACTTCTTCCACCGTGCGGATGAAGTCAAGAGTGTTGTAGGGCGTGGAAACCACCGCACCCTGTTTCACATAGGCCCCCGCCACGTAGGCGGTGGTGCGGTGCGACTCGACGTGGTCGCCGCCATCCTGCGCGGCGTCTTCAATGATAAAAACCAGCGTGTTATTCGCGTAGATGCTGCCCGCGATCTTCTGAATCAGCAGGCCGACCGCATAGTCGTTGTCGGCTTCCTGAAGCTCCGGAGTATTCACCAGGTCAATCG
>PLWR01000614.1:0-139 GCA_003165615.1 Acidobacteriota bacterium
GTGCGTCGGGGGCAAAATGCAGATGCGCCAGCGTCGGCGGGGGCGGGAGGTGGACGCCGCGTACCCAAAGTGTGTAACCGCACCATCCGATCAAGAGGAGCACCATGACGGTGGTGAGCTGCATAATGCGCAGCGCCTT
>PLWR01000614.1:282-19139 GCA_003165615.1 Acidobacteriota bacterium
CGAACATGCTACAGCTTTCGACGTAAATCGCGCGTACCGCGTACGAAAACAGCATGACGGCGAGGATAAACCAGGGGGCGGATTTGCCCACTGCCTGCTCCGCGATCCCGCCCGCGTAGTAGGCAGACGAGGCAAGATCATTCAATACGATCGCTGCCGCTCGCCAGAAGGTAATAAAGGTGAGCATGGCGGTCGTCGCCACCAGTACTCGAGGAAGGGCAGGATTACTGGGGCGAGGTGGTGTCTGTTCTGTCGAATTACTTTCCATGTTGGGTAGTCGGGTCGGTCTGCTCGCGTGAAAATCTCAGAAACATCATCTCACAAGAGTCCAATTCCTGTAAATGATTTGTCATGCGATGGCCACACAGGTGTCACATGAGACGCGCAACTCATTGTACAAACAAGGAAGTACAGATTACTTGTTTTTCACGCGCGGTTCCTATTCGCGACGGATTGCTTCGGTCACGGTGAAATTTCGATCCTGATAACGAATACTCGCGTTGACGGCGCTTGCGCACGCCGTGAACGTTTGCTTGCACCGACGAGCTGACTTACAATGATCCCCGCGCATCACCTTTGCGCCTTGCGTGTGGCCCGCTATCCCTCTGTCTAAGAGTTCCGCGTGGATGTCGCTTACGGACTTACACCTCTTGCTGCCACCAAACTCGTCGTTTACACGTTCGGGTCGCTAATCCATTTTCCCCTAATGGTTTTGATTTTGGGAAACCAGCGGTTGCGCCGGTTGGAATGGCTGCTGTTCGGGTTGATGGCGGCATTGTTCATGTGGTACGCGGGCAATCTGCTGGCCCTGAATATCAGCCTTTACTATGGGGCCGGTCCGGAGTTCCTCTCAGGGATTTCCCGCACCGTTTCTGTCGTGGGGTTCATTGCCGCCGTGCCCCTGCTGGTTCACGTGCAGGCCGAATATTGCGCGGGCTTCGTCCCGGTCCGGCTATGGCAGCGGCTGATGGTGGCGTGCTTTTATCTTCCCGTGATGCTCTGTCCCTGGATAGTGAGCAGGTTGCTGAGTCGCCTGGGCGTGGAACCGCTGGTGGCGCTCGGCTCCCCGGTGCGTTTTCTCGTTCTTTGGGCGTAGCCGCCCTGTTCTTCGCCGTCGGCATCAATGTGTACTTGAATGTGCGCCGCCGTGCTGTTGACCCGGCACTCGCGAGATTTCATGGATATCTGGCAGGGCTGCAAGGGCTGCTGGCGTTGGGTTGGGCGATTGCCTATCTACCGCACGTCTTGCCGCCGGTGGGCGGGTTGGGAGGATACTTCCCCGCCGGGCTCATGCTGGCGGGAATCCTTCCCAGCGGGCTGATGGGTTACTCCATTTTCCGCTACAACTTTCTCGACCTTCGCGTTCAGCGGAACGTGGTCTATTCCGTCGCCGCCGTATTTGGATCTCTGATCTACTTGGATTTCATGCGTCGAGTGAGTGGCTGGCTGGAGCCTCACGCTGTCCTGCGGGAGGCCACCAAAGCAGTGATGATTTTCATTCTGGTCGTGCTGGTGGAGCCCCTGAAGCGGCTGATCAGCCGCGCGCTGCATCAGCAATTCGTTTCCGAATTCGAGACGGTCCAAAAGCTCGCCGCGGAAATCGAGGAACACGCCAAGCGGACGGGGGATGTGAGTTCACTCCAATTGCTGGTGGAGGAGCGTGTACCCCCCGTGTTGGGTTTGGAGGGGGTGAGGCTGCGGCGCGGCCCGATCCCCAGCGGTACCTCCGGTGAGAAGGTCCCACCCAAAGCTCTCTGCGTGCCCATATCTCGAGGCGGAGAGACCGTTGCCTATCTGGAAGTCGTGTCGGCCAGCGGTGGAGTTTCCGGCGAGCAAATCGCCGCACTGGAGATTCTCGCCGATCGCCTGGCAGCGGCCCTTGAGCTTTGCCGCCTCATTGCTGACAAGATCAAACTGGAGCGCGAACTGGCCGCGAAGGAGAAAATGGCCTTTCTCGGCGAGATTGCGGCGCGCATCGCGCACAATGTCAAGAACCCGCTCAGCGGAATGAAAACGATTGTGCAGCTTATGGAAGAGGACCCCTCGCTTCCGGAGAATGCGCGGTGTGATTGCCGGATGCTGGTGGACGAAATCGATCGTTTGAACCGGAACATTTCGCAGGTCCTGCGATACGCCAAGCCCGCGCGCGATACCGACCGGCCGGCTGATTTGGCGTCCGTGGTGAGGCGGATTGTTGCCATCTCACGGATGGAAGCAGAGCAGCGCCATATAACCCTGGATATAAATGATGCGGGGCCCTGCCTGGTCGAAGGCGGGGAGGAGGCTGCCAGCGACATCGTTTCCAACCTTCTTGTGAACGCCCTCGAAGCAAGTGGCGAAGGAAGGGCGATTCAGATTCGCTTCGCGCGTCCGCCGGAGCAGCCGGAATGCATCGAACCCTCGGTCGAGGATCAGGGACCTGGTATTCCCAAGGATAAGTTGGATCGAATCTTCCAACCCTTCTTCACCACGCGGGCGGGAGGGACGGGTTTGGGTCTCGCCATCGTGATGCGCCGAGTGGACGAAATTGGCGGGTCCGTGGAATGTCAAAGCCCAGTGGAAACGGGGAACGCAACTTCCGCTCACCCTGGCACGCGGTTTGTTGTACGCTTTCGCGTGGCCAAGTCAGCCGTCGCGGAAAAGCCCGCGTAGCGGGCGGAAGACGGTAGCCCACTTTAAAATATATGAGCCATTCAAAGTCATCAATCCTGAAACAGGCATCACCAACCATACTGATTGTTGATGACGACAGCACGGCCCGCTACGGCATACGGCGCGCCCTGGAAGGCCAGTATCGTGTGCTGGAGGCGGAAAGTGTTTCTGCCGCGCGACAAATCATGGCCCAGGAAAATCCCCCCCTTCTACTGCTGGATATTGAAATGCCAGGGGAGAGCGGCTTGGATTTTCTCCGCGAGCTGAAAGCCCAGGCGAGCAGCCCTGCGGTAATCATGAACACGGCATACGGTTCGGAAAAGATTGCCGTCGAGGCGATGAAGAGCGGCGCGTACGACTACCTCTCCAAACCTTTTGAAGTGGATGAACTTCGCCTGGTGGTGGAGCGTGCGATCGAGCATCTGGCGCTGGCGGAAGAGAACGTGCGCTTGAAACGCCAACTGGTTTCAGAAGGCCAGTTCGGCGCCATGATCGGGTCAAGCAAGGTCATGCGCGAGCTCTTCGATTTGGCGGATCGGATTGCCCAGGCAGAAGTGACGGTGCTGATTCAGGGTGAGAGTGGAACCGGAAAAGATCTGCTCGCCACCGAGCTCCACCGGCGTAGCAACCGCGGCAGAGGCCCTTTCATAGCGCTCAATTGCGCGGCGCTTCCCGAGCACCTGATTGAAAGTGAGCTTTTTGGATACGAAAAGGGCGCGTTTACCGGGGCCACGGCGATGAAGCGCGGCAAGTTCGAGTTGGCCAACGGCGGTGTGCTCTTTCTCGACGAGGTGGGCGACATGTCGCTCTCCACCCAGGCCAAGCTGCTGCGCGTCCTGGAAACACGACGGGTAGAAAGGCTGGGGGGGACGACGTCGCAGGAAGTGGACGTACGGATCGTAAGCGCCACCAACAAGGACCTGGCCGCCGAAATCACCAGGCAGACCTTTCGCGAAGATCTCTATTACCGTTTGCGAGTGGTGCTATTGCGAGTGCCCGCGCTACGCGAACACCGGGAGGATCTGCCGCTTCTGGTCCAGGAATTTTGCAGAATGCTGGGGGAAAAGCATGGCAGGCCCGGACTTGCGGTTACGAAAGACGCCATGGAGCTCTTGCAGCAAGGGGAATGGAAGGGAAACGTTCGGGAGCTCAAGAATGAGCTGGAAAGCGCCGTCGTGATGAGTCGCAGTGATAATTTGGCGCCGGCGGATTTCTCCACCGATTTTCTTGGGGCAGGGGGAAAGCGCGATCGGGCTTCAGATGACGTGGGCTTCCTGGCCCTCAATGATTACCGCGAGGCGCGGCGGCAGTTTGAAATCGCATTTATCAAGGCCAAGCTCCGCGAGCACGGCGGGAACATCACCCGGACGGCAGCGGCAATCGGCCTGCACCGCCAGAGCCTTCAGGAAAAGCTTCGGGAATTGGGCATTCGCGCTGAAACCGGAGAGCAATCGTAGCCCGGACCCCAAAGGCGGAGGTGCGCTACACTCACTTTTGGGGCTTAATCCCACAACCTGTCTGCTTGTCTTTCCCCGACGGGGAAGAGCGGCGGGCAGATCACGTGAAGCGGGAAATTCCCGGGATGCGGGGAAGGACGAAAAACCAGAGGATTAGAAATCCAGCATAAATCAGCAAAGCGCTCATGTGAATATCATACACCTAATCTGATACCTGTTCACCCGATCGCCCGATCATCGGATCCCCGATTACAGCGCCGGCCAGAGTTGTTCCCAAATCTTAAACTCGTTGTGAAAGCCGATCTGTTCGGCGCGGGTAAGCTTGCGCCCGGAGGCCACGTCTAGGGTTTCCTGGAAAATCCGCTGACCGACGTCCTCGATCGTCTCCGTGCGTTCCAGAATTGTGCCGGCGTTGATATCAAGATCGGCATAGGAGCGAGCGAGTTGCGGATTGGTTCCAACCTTCATTACCGGGCCCAGCGCGCAACCGATACTGGTGCCACGGCCGGTGGTGAATAGCGCCACCTGCGCTCCACTGAGGAAAAGGGCCGGGGTACAGAGGTGGTCGTAACCCGGCGTGTAGAGCACATACAGGCCCTTGCGATCGCCGAGCCACTCGCCATAGTCAATCAGATCCTCGATGATGGAGGTTCCGCCCTTGGCCTTCACACCGCTCGACTTCAAATAAATGTTATATAGGCCGCCTTTGATATTGCCGGGGGAAGGATTATCTCGAAAATAATCGCCGAATTTTCGGACGTAGGCCTCATAGCGCTTGAGGGCGCCCATCAACTTATGCCCGACCTCTTTCGTGCGGGCGCGCTGAACGAGGTCGAGCATGGCGGCGCCTTGCAGTTCCGGGATCTCCGGAAGAAAGACCGCGGCCCCCGCTTTCACAAACAGGTCTGCGGCTATGCCCACGGCGGGATTGGCCGTAACGCCTGACCAGCGATCGGAACCGCCGCACTCGGTTCCGACGATGAGTTTGGAAATGGGAACGGGCTGGCGTTGGAACTGATTGGCGTAATGCAGCATCTGCTCCGCGACTTCCATGCCCCGCTGTACTGTCTTTTCGCTGCCGCCCAACTGTTGGATGGTCAGATTCACAACGCGGCGGTTGTAGTCCGTGACGGTATTCTCGAATATCGGGGCCGAGCATTCCACGCACGTCTTGCCACAGCCCAGGTCAACATAAATGGATGCGCCTAGGTTGGGATGGCGCAGGGTGTTGGTGAGCAACTGATTCAGCATGGTGACGGCCTCGCCGTCGGGCATGCCGCACCCGGATTCGTGGATGATGGGAACCACGCCGTCGACGTTGGGGAATCTTTCGCGTGAGTAAATTTCTCGATTGGCGCGCGTGGCGATTTCCCGCACCTCAGTGGAGGAGCACATTCCCGAGGTGACGATTCCGACCATGTTTCGGATGCCCACTTCGCCGTCGGGCCGGACAAAGCCGTCAAACGTCAGGGAGGAAAGCTTGGGGTCAAGGCGCGCCCGCTTAGGATTATTGCGGTAGTTGGGCGTCAATCGGGGAAGGCGGGAATGCAAGTTGCTGCTGTCAATGGGCTCGCCGGATTTGACCGAGCGAGAAGCGAGACCAATGGGATCCCCCAGCGTTATATAGGGCTGACCGCGGCGGATGGGCTTGATCGCAAAACTCTGCCCCCGCAGGGTTCGGCCCGAAACCGTCAGGACTTGGCCCGCGTGCTTCAACGGGGTGTCCTTCTCGATAAAATCCGCCGTGACCACGGCCACGTTGTCTTTCTCCGGCCGGATGACGATGGCAACATCCTGCAGCTCTCGAGGTTCCATGATGGCCCTTTCGCTTTCTTCCGAGGCGGCGGCAAGACTTGCCAGGCCTCAATTCTGTTATGCCTCCACGTTGCGGGCTAAGCATCAATACTGGCCACTGCCGGCACCCGCACGCGCGATCCATAGAACGCATAGTAGGTTACAAAAACGTAGCACGCCATCGGCACCAGCATGGCCATGGCCATGCTATGAGTCGCTTGGAAAACCAGGCCCATGGCCAGCGGGCCGGTGGCGCCGCCGATGACCGCCATGATGATGATGGAGCCACCCAACTTCGTGTTCGGCCCCAATTCCTTGATGCCCAGCGCAAAAATAGTGGGGAACATGAGCGACATAAAGAAGCTGGTCAAAAATACCGCCCCCACGCCGAGCCAGCCCGGAAACAAAACTCCTATTCCCACGAGCATGGTATTGATGACGGCATAAATCCCCATGAGCTTCGTGGGGGGGATGAACTTCATGAGATAGGTAGCCGAGAACCTTCCGAGTCCAAAGGCCACGAGCGTTCCAGTGAGAAAATATCCTGCGAACTTTTCCGGCCGATGCGTGTAGTCCTGAATGTATTGGATGTAGTAGCTCCATGTTCCCACTTGCGCCCCCACATAAAGAAACTGGGCGATGACTCCCTGGACGAAGTGAGGGTAATGGACGAGATCGCGGGCTTTGCCATGCGCGCGGCTATCGGCGGGTTCAACTTCTTCCGCAACCTTGGGAAACTTGGTCATCAGGATCAGCAGCGCCCAAATAAAGATCATCGTGCCCAGAACCAGATAAGGAGGACCGACACGGAGCGTCTCTTTGTGAAGATAGGCCGCGTACCTGCCCGCCGCTTTGAGGTCTGCAATCTGCTGATTGTTCAGCTCCACTCCGGAAAAAATAAAAATCGTTCCCACCAGAACACCGATAACGGCGCCCACGGGGTTGAAGGCTTGGGAGAAATTGAGCCGCCGTTCCGAAGATCGCGAGGCGCCCAACATCGCGATAAAGGAGTTTGCTCCGGTCTCCAGGAAGGCTGCCCCACTGGCGATGACGAACAGGGCAAAGAGGAAGAATCCATACTTTCCAACCAGCGCCGCCGGCCAGAAGAGAAAGGCCCCGGCGCTATAGAGGAACAGCCCGATCACCAATCCTGTTTTGTACCCAAATCTTCGCATCACCAGGGCGGCGGGCACGGCCACAACGAAGTATCCCATGAAAAAAGCCGATTGGATGAGCGCTGCCTTGTAGCGCGGAATCTCAAACGACTTCATGAACTGCTTAATCAGGATGTCATTCAAGTTGCTGGCAATACCCCAAAATAGAAAAAGGGCCGTCACCAGAAACACCGGCAACATATTCCCAGGCGCAAACATGGGCGGGTGCTGTTCCGGGTTGGGGTTGGTTATCTGCACGGGCATAAGTGAAGCTCCGATTTCCTGAATGGCTGATTCAGAAAGTTTATTTTGGAAAGTTCGCCCTAGGTTTCGAGATCCTTAGTGTCGAGTTTTCCCGACAGCTTAAGCCGCGCAAAAATTTCGGCGGTCTCGCGGATTCCTTCTTTCAGTGGCGTATTGTGGACGCCCGCCAAATCATGTTGCAGCGCGCTGTCGTCAAGGTCGTAGGAGACGGGCAGTTGTTTGCCTTCCGCCTTAATCAGGGTTTGGGAGAGCGGCAAGATCTGTCCCAACACCGTCAAGAATTCATGGACCCGCATTACGTTACCACGCAGTGAATAGGTCTTGGCGCCGATCAGGCCCGCTTCCGCGCAGCGAATGAAGATGCGCGCCGTGTCGCGCACGTATTCCATATCCATTCCGCCGGTAAAGCGAATGGTGTAGGGTTGGCCGATGACGGTGGCCTTGATGGCCTTGGTGGGGCCGGAGGTCATTCCCCGGTCGCGTCCTACGCCATAAACGGTGCCGGGTCGCAGGCCCACGCTGGAGAGGCCGTCGTTCAAGAAGTAAACCCGGGCGTTGCCTTCGTTGCACTGCTTAAAGACACCGTAATGGGTGCCGGGCAGCAGTGGGGCGCCTTCCGGCACGGTAACGCCGCCATAGGTCTCCTCCGGGCCAAAGACGGCCGCGGAACTGGCGTAGACGACGCTCTGGACCAAATCACGCCGTTGCCGGGCCACCTCAAAAACGTTGAGCGTTCCCACCACGTTGATCATCGCCCCGCGCAAAGGGTCGGCGGCGCAGAAGGGCACCTGAATTCCCGCCAAGTGGAGCACGTGCGTAATGCCGTGATCCACTATGGCACTTTCCACGTCTTTGAATTTCGTGATGTCCCCTTGGATGAGCTGAACGGAGGGCATCTGCTCCGGGGTTAGTAGCGCGGCAAGACGCGACGATTCCGTGTCGATGTCAAATACCAACGGCGTGTCGCCTCGATCCACCAGTTCCTTGACGATCCAGGCGCCAATGAATCCTTTTGCGCCTGTGACCAGAAACCGGCGGGAGGAAGTTGCAAGAGGAGTGCCAGGGTTAGTTTGGGTCATGGTCTGGCATTATATGCATTCGCGAAGGCGAGTCAACGGGGAGAAGGCAGAAAGCGGAAGGCGGAAGGCAGCGACCCCCTCACCCGGCCTGCCCCGGCTGGTGAAAGCGCCGGTTGCGGTCCACCCTCTCCCCCAAGGGGGCGAGGGCAGAAATCTTCAGTTGTCAGTTTTCAGTTGCCAGCACCATCTCCTTTGGTGCAGAAAGACTCATGAATACATCGCCAAAACTAGGAATTCTTACTCCCTCGCCCCCTTGGGGGAGAGGGGGACCGCAAGGCGGTGGGTGAGGGGGTCGGTACCAAGATGAAAGAAGCTGTGGAAAAATTACTATCTTTACCGCCGAGGCGCTGAGACGCAGAATAGGTGTCAGGCATCAGGTGTTAGGGTTTCCCTTGGCATCTGGCACCGAACACCTCCTTTGCTCTGCGCCTCCGCGCCGCTGCGGTGACAACGAACTCCGGGGGATTCCAAGGGGAAGGATCAACAATGCGTTCTCGAATTGCCCTTCTGTTAGTGATTTTATCTGCGAGCCTCATGCCGCGCGCGTGGGCGCAGGCCAAGCCCCCGGAAGATTTCAATGCCCGGGAGCATTACACCAAGTACGAATACCGCATCCCCATGCGGGATGGCGTCCACCTGTTTACGGCTGTTTACGTGCCCAAGGACGCGTCCGTCGCCTATCCCTTCCTGGTGGATCGCACCCCTTACAGCGTGGCTCCGTATGGAGAGGACCAGTACCGGTCATCGCTCGGCCCCTCTGACGCCTTCGAGCGCGCCGGTTACATTTTCGTCTATCAGGACGTGCGGGGGCGCTACATGTCGGAGGGCAAGTTCGTGGAAATGCGCCCGCACATCGATGAGAAGCATGGCAGCCGGGACGTGGACGATAGCTCCGACATGTACGACACGGTGGAGTGGCTGCTCCACAACGTGCCCAACAACAATGGCAACGTCGGCATTTGGGGAATTTCCTATCCGGGCTTTTTCACTTCGGCCAGTATTATCGATTCGCATCCTGCCATCAAGGCCGCCTCACCGCAGGCGCCGATGACCGATCTCTTCATGGGCGATGACGCCTATCACGGCGGCGCTTTCATGCTCGCGGCCAACTTTGGCTTTTACTCCGGTTTCAAGCCTTTGGAGAATCCCACACCGCCCAAGGCCACTCTGGGATTTGAGTACGGCACCGAGAGCGCCTACGAGTTCTTCCTCAAGATGGGGCCGCTCTCGAATGCCAACGCGCGCTACTTCCATGACCAGAGTTTTCTGTGGAGCGATCAAGCCGGACACGACGTGTACGACGACTACTGGAAGGCGCGCAATCTCGCCCCCCACCTCAAAAACATTCATTGCGCCGTGTTGACGGTGGGTGGATGGTACGACGCTGAGGACCTTTCCGGCCCGTTCAAAGTCTTTCGCTCCATCGAGCAGAATGATCCCGGCATTTACAATGGATTGGTGGAGGGCCCCTGGGTACACGGCGGCTGGGCGCACAATGATGGCGAACGCCTGGGCAGCGTCAACTTCTCTTCCAAGACTTCGGTCTACTTCCGCGACGACATTCAGTTTCCCTTTTTCGAAAAGTACTTGAAGGGGAAGGGGACTGAGGACTTGCCCAAGGCCTATGTCTTCGAAACGGGCACCAACGTTTGGCGCAAGTATTCGAGCTGGCCGCCGAAGAATGCCCGGACTCGCGTGCTCTACTTTCAGGACCAGGGCGGACTGTCCTTCGCGGCCCCGGATGTCAAACAAGAAGCCTTTGACGAATATGTGAGCGACCCGAACCGCCCCGTGCCTTTCCTGAATTACACGGCCATGGGGGTGCCGCAGGAATACATGGTGGGCGACCAGCGATTCGCCTCCACTCGCCCGGATGTTCTGGTGTACCAGACGGAACCGCTGGAGCAGGACGTGACGATTGCCGGTCCCATTTCACCGCGCTTGTTCGTTTCCACCACCGGCACCGATTCCGACTTCGTCGTCAAGCTCATTGACGTCTACCCGCCTGATTATCCCCAGCCGGTTACCAAAGGGGCGACCGGCACTCCCGCCCCGCCCACGCCACCTCCGCCCACGGATGTCCCGCCTCCACCCATCGTCATGGCGGGATACCAGCAGTTGCTGCGAGGCTGGCCCATGCGCGCCAAGTTCCGCGATAGCTTCGAGAAGCCGGAAGCGATGACGCCCGGCAAGGTGGAGGAGTTGGATTTTACCGCGCCCGACATCAACCACACCTTCCGCCGCAACCATCGCATCATGATTCAGGTGCAGAGTACGTGGTTTCCCCTCATCGACCGCAATCCCCAAACCTTTGTGAATATCCCCGACGCCAAGCCCGCGGATTTCCAGAAGGCCACGGAAAGGGTCTATCGCGGGAAAGGAAAATCATCGGGAGTAATTGTGCACGTGCTGGAATAGCGGGTAGCGAGTTATTCCGGTCCGGCCGGAATTACTCCGCGGCTTTTCGTCATCCGATATTAATTCGTATGTGGACGTTTTCGATTAAGAGCCGCCAGGCTTTACTTACGCAGCATGGTCATAGTATTATGACCATGGATAAAAACATATGACCATGAAGACGATGCCGGCAGGAGAGTTCAAGGCAAAGTGCCTGAATATGATGGATCAGGTTCTGAAGACACGCGAACCCCTGGTGATCACCAAGCGGGGCAAACCCGTCGCCAAGCTGGTTCCTGCGGACAAGCCCGGCAACGACATCTTTGGATGCCTCAAAGGGGTTGTTAAGATCGTGGGTGATATTGAATCGCCCATTCTGTCTCCGGAGGATTGGAAGGCGCTGCGGTGATCCTGCTCGATACTCACGCTTGGGTGTGGCTGGTGGCGGACCCGGCGCGACTTTCGCGCGGCGCGGCCTCGGCCATTCGCCGGGCTCGCGCGAGTCAGGGAATCGGCATCGCTGCCATCAGCCTTTGGGAACTTGCCATGATGTTTTCACGGGGCCGCCTGGAAGCGATGGGAACCCCGGAAGCCTCAGTGCAACTCGTAATAGACCGCTCGGGTGTGATCGTAAAGCCTCTCACCCCGGAAGTGGCGGCTCTGGCAACGCAGTTCCCCCCGGACTTCCCCCTTGACCCCGCCGACCGCCTCATCGCCGCCACCGCGCGCGCCGAGGGCCTGACCTTGATCACCCGGGACGAGCGCATCCGCAAGTCTCCTCTGGTAAGAACCATTTGGTAGTGCCCCGAAGTTGTAATTCCGCAAGAGAAAATCAGAAGGCAAAAGGCAGGCTGGCGCGGTGTTGAAAGTCTTTAAGGGCCCGGTGGCCCGATGTATCGATGAACTGATGAATCCATGGGTCAATCGCAAATCACAAATCGAACATCATCAATCGCCAATCGACCCATGACGCGATGCGCCGATTGCCGGGTAGTGTCTCAGTTTGAATTTGTAGCGGCGAGTTTACCTCGCCATATGGCGGCGTAAAGCCGCCTCTACATCAAACTGAGACACTACCGGATGCCGAATACACCTTGACGCGCGGGAAAGCTCAGTGCTAGGTTGCGTGATTCCGGATTCATGGGGTGCGAGGATGGTGATGCGGGGAACTTGGAGCCGCAAATCATTCCCGACGCGGCGGCCGAGGCAAATAGGAAGGGAGAATCGGAGTTTGAATCAGAACTTGGGAAGAAGGAAGTTTGCCAGACTCGGTAAGGCATTGGCGTTGGGCGCGCTCCTGATGGTATTGGCGGGCGGCGCGCATCCGGCCTTTGCCCAACTGAACACGCGCCTGCTGCTCGCGAGCGGGACGGAAGTTCCCGGGCATGGTGGACTGGCCTTTGGTCCATTCCTGAGCGTGGCGATGAATGGCAACCAGGACATCATCTTTCTGACCAGCATGCGCAGCCCGCGCGCGGAGATCCGCGCCGTAGTGCGTTCCATCGGCGTCAGCTTTTCCGTGGTAGCTTTTCAGGGACTGCTGGGACCGTTTCCCCGCACGACCTACGACAGCTTTAGCGCCCCCAGCATGAATGATTCCGGGGTGATGGCATTCACGGCGACATTGGTTACCGATCAGGCCGATGTGCCGACGGCGGCGGTGGTGCGGCAGGAAGGCGTGAAGCCCAAGTCGGTGGTGACCAATCTGGATGCGCCACCGGGCCTTGCGGGGGCAAAGTTCGAGGAGTTTTCGGCGCCGCTGGTGACCTCCGACGGCAGCTTATTGTTCGGAGCGCGCTGGTCCGGGAAGGGCGCGGGTAGCGGGTTGTTTCTGTGGAGCACTCGCGGCCTCCAGGCGCTCTCGTTGCCGGCGGGATTAAAGCTTGGGCCCTCGGAGCTGCTGGAGCCCTTCTTCTTCGGCCACGATGAGGCGGCCTTCCTTCGCCGCGGCGCTTCTGCTGCTGTTGCCACCGAGCAGTTCTTCCGCGCCATCGCTGTCCAATCCTTTCAGGAGTTGCAACCGCCCCCGGATCCCAACCGCACGGCGGAACTGCTGGCGGCTCGACCGGACGTGCAGCCTGTGCAAATGCTGCTGGTCTACCTTGAGAACGGGAGCATTCAGGCCGCCTTGCTCGCCGGCGACCCCACCAAGCCCGTCATGGCCAAACAATCGCTCAGCACCACGCCGCTTAAGTCCGTGGATAAGATCGTGAGCCTCACCATCGGGTCGCGAGGCAACATGATCTTCGCCGCTGCCCCCACCGACGCGCCCAACGACTTGGCGCTCTATTGCAACTGCGATGGACAGTCGAACCGGCTGACGGCGCCCGAGGATTTCCTGCCTATCACGGCGGCGGGACCGGGAAAACCCATCCTCTCCCTCACCGGCGATACCCAGCAAACCATCGCCTTCATCGCTCCCGGGGTTAGCGGTGATAACACCGCGATTTACGTCACGGCGATTCATTGAAAGCAGTTCAAAGTTGATAGTTGATAGTTGATAGTGGTAAGAATCCAGCCAAGGGCAGTGATTATAACGTGGGTAATTATTAGTATTTAATATGTAATTGGGTTAATGCAGGATCATGGAAGAGCGGAGCTGTGCTCCGCCCTTCCAGGCCCGGATGGCGAAGTTCGGCTTAACCCTCCATCTGGATTTGCAGCACCTCTCCCGGGAGCTTCTGCATTCGAGCCCTGGGTGCGGATTCGGCGCGGTCGATGAAGCTGGTGGTACTGGACCCGTGGCGATGGGAAGCTGGCGTTGGGATGGATGTACCATCCGTCTTTTCCCAGGAATCAACGCCCTCACGCATTCGCTCCATACGAAGACCCAGCGTGCGCTCCAATTGCTGGAGGTCGGTGTGCTGGTCTCGGGCAAAGAGGGTGGAGGCGACTCCGCGTTCACCCATGCGTCCAGTGCGTCCGGCGCGATGGATAAAAGCCTCGGCATCGGCGGGCATATCGTAGTTGATGACGTGGGCGATGTCCTGCACGTGGATGCCGCGGGAAGCCACGTCAGTGGCCACCAGGACGCGGTAGCTTCCGCGCTGGAAACCGGCCAGAGCGGCAGTGCGCTGCGATTGCGTGCGGTCACCGTGAATCATGGCCGCCGCAAATCCCTGGCGGATCAGAGTCTTGGCCAGGCGTTCGGTTCCACGCTTGGTGCGCGCGAAGACCAGGCAGCGGCCCTTCTCGCGCGTGAGCAAGCGCTGCAGGACTTCCTGTTTGCGGTCGTGGGCAACCTCGAAGGCCTGGACGCGCACGTTCTCCGTGGGCTTGGTGGTTGACCCGAAGGCCAGCCGCACTGCATTTCTCTGGTAATCATTCACGAGGCGTGCGACTTCGGGCGCCATGGTTGCGGAGAAGCACATCGTCTGGCGCTCACTGGGCAGCGTGGCCACAATGCGGCGAACGGCGGGAAGGAATCCCATGTCCACCATGCGATCGGCCTCATCGAGGATGAGGATTCGCAGGGCGCGAAAGTTGATGAGCTTGCGGCCGAGGTAGTCCTCCAAGCGGCCGGGAGTGGCCACCACCAGGCGAGCACCCTTGCGGAGGGCGGTGAGCTGTGTCGATTCCGCCAGGCCTCCCACCACCAGTGCCGCGGGCATCAGCTTCTTCCCGCGCAGGTCGTTGTATTGATCCACCACTTGCATGGCCAGTTCGCGGGTGGGGACGAGCACCAGGGCGGCGATTCCGGGCACATCGCTTTGCAGCAAGTGCTCCATGATCGGAATCAGGAATGCCAGCGTCTTGCCGGTCCCGGTTTGGGCGGTGGCAAGTACGTCCTTGCCCGCAAGCGCCTCGGGGATCGTCGCAGCTTGCACCGGCGTCGGGATGGTAAAGTTCGCTGCGGCCAACCGGTCCTTGGTATATTGTGAAATCGTGAGTTCGGAAAAACTTTGCATTGATCTTTTCTTCTTTTCTCTGGCGGAGGTAACTGTTGGGCGCGGACATACAGCTACCCGCGCACATAAACCTGCGTGACCAGACTTGTTTTAGATTGCGCTGAAGACTTACGGAGAGAAACCGGAGGCGGAAATTATCGACTCAAAAACATGCCTTGAGCAGCCGCACCACACAACCGCGGTAATAAGCGCTGATTAACAATAGCACACTATTTCATTTGCGGCAATTCGAATAACGATAATTGTGGCAAAGTCGTAGGGGCGGTTCGCGAACCGCCCCTACAAGTTTAGAACGTTGACCTTCCGTTCGCTTATACGGTCAGCTTCCAAGGCGCGCGGTAATCGCGGCCGAGGAGTTTTTGCGCTGCGGGGCTGCCCTTTACGAGTTTCTGATTGGCGACGTCCCACTCCAAATGTTCTTTGGTGCGGAGGGCGACGTTGCCCAGCAGGCAGCAACTGCTGCTGCGATGGCCGAATTCGATGTCTGTCTGCGGTCGTTTGCGGGTCCGCATGCATTCCAGCATATTGCCGGTGTGCATCAGGACGCCGTCGTCGACTCGCTCCATTTTCATGACGGGAGCCTTGCCGACTTCTATGCGCTCCGCCTTCCCGTCCGCCGACCGGTGCACTTCGCGGTAGTCGCCCTGCGCCACGGGCTCCGGAAAGACCTCAAAGCCGTCGCGATCGAGGAACATGGTGGCGTCGGTGCCATGGAATTCAATTCCATATCCGTGCTTAAACATGGAATTGGCATTGCACAAGCGGCTCTCGTAGGTGGCGATGAAGCTCGGACCCGTCTTGGTTTCGGGATACTCCCAAGTGAGCACCAGTGTGTCAGGAGTCTCGGTGTTGTCCTTAATATAGTGCTTGGAACCGATGGCGGTAATGCCGGTGGGTCCGTCGGTCTGCATGGCCCATTGCACGATGTCCATCAAATGGACGCCCCAGTCGCCCGGCCACCCGTTGGCGTAATCGTAGAAATAGCGGAAGGTGGACCAGCGATCTTTGCCCACGCCGAAGCGCTGGAAGTTGTAGGGTACCTTGGGCGCCGGGCCAAGCCACATGTCCCAATCGAGCCCTGCCGGCGGGTCGGAATCAGGATAAGTTCCCTGGCCATCGGGGAAGCTGTTGCCATAATTCCAGGTGCGCACAAAGCTGACCTTGCCCAGCACGCCGCTCTGCACCAATTCAACGGCTTTCTGGAAATGCAGATTGGAGCGCTGCCACAATCCCACTTGCACCACGCGGTTGTACTTGCGCGCGGCCGCCACCATCTTTTGGCCCTCTTCCACGGCCACGCAGATGGGCTTCTCCACGTAAACGTCTTTGCCTGCCTTGCACGCTTCCACTTCCGGCAGCGGGTGCCAGTGGTCCGGCGTGGCGACGAGGACCACATCAATTTCCTTATCGTCCAAAATATTGCGAAAATCTTTGAAGGATTTGGCCTTGCCCCCTGCCGCCGCCAATCCTTTTTCCAGGTTGGGCTGATAGACGTCGCATACGGCCGCGACTTCCACACCGGGCTTCATGAAATTCTGCATGTCGTCCGTGCCCTGCCGGCCGGTGCCGATCACCCCCAGGCGGATGCGGTCGTTTGCACCCAGAACATTGGTCGTGCTGAACCCTGCCATCGAAAGGCTGACGCCCGCCGTGGTAAAGGCTGCACGCTTCATGAAATCTCGTCGGTTAATATCATCCGTCATGATTCATTCCCTCTTTTCACTCTGACGTTAAATGTGCGAACTTGCCTGCTCGTGCTTGACGAGGCGTTTATATCGGGAAGTGAGAGGAAATTCAAGTATCTTTCGCGGGAGGGCAGGTGCGAGGTGTCAGATGCTGGAGGTTAGGTGCCAGGTTTCAGGCACGCAAAACCGGCTGGCTGGCGCAGATCCCGGTCCTGTGGGGCCTGCGCCAGCCAGCATTTTCACTTTCCTCCCCACATCAGTTGCTTGACAGTATGGCGGTCTTATCGAGAAAAACAGAAGAGTAGTGAGTGGCGGCCTTAGCCTCAGTTGAGAACGCCCAACGCATAGGCCACGAGGAGAATCAGTAAAATGGTGCCCAGCCCAATGCCAGCGCCGCCACCATAACCCCAGCGCCGATGGCCGTAGTACCCCCCACCGCCACCCATAACCAGCAACAAAATGATAATGAGGATCAACATGGTGAATCTCCCTTTCTTCAGAACGTTTGCTCGCAACCGGCTGGGTGGGAGAGGCTATCCGTTCTCTTCACGACACCTTGCCACTTTCCTCCTTACATCAGTTGCTTGACAGTTAGCAGATCTATTCGAGAGAAATAGAGAAGTGGTAATTGGCGGGCATCGCCTCAGTGATAAACGCCCAGCAGGTTGACGGCGACAAGAATCAGCAATATGGTGCCGATCCCAATGCCAGCGCCGCCACGGTAACCCCAACGGCTGTGGCCGTAATACCCCCCACCGACACCTAAAGCCAGCAACCAAATGACAATGAGTATCAACATCGTGGATCTTCCTCTCTTTTGGGTCTTAGCACGCGCCGGGGACCAGCGGCTCTGCCGCGCTGACCACTCGAAGGGTTCGCTAATTTGAACTGCCGTGGTCGCAGGCCGACGGTCGGCACACATGGAGCAGCGCCACAAGCCAGTCGCCCTGCATAGCAGTCAAGGAGCCCTCTGAAAATCGACCGTTTCCAAATTTGCTCCGCGCCAAGACCGGTCCGTTTACTTCTCGATTACCTTTTCAATCTGGCCGACTTTCNNACCTGTCCCGCTTTCTCCTTAACTTTGCCCTTTATTTCATGAAGCTTGCCTTTGACTTGATCCTTCGTGCTCGATTTCATTTGTTTTCTCCTTTTCCCTTTGACAATCCTTAAGTCGGTTTTAGTGAGAATCGTCGGACCGGCATGACATTTCACTCCCGCGTTTGGACAGATCCGGCAGGTTGTCCGTTCCCGTAAATTTGATTAACCCGCCACCGCCTTTATATGCCGAGGTGATTGGCTCGTCAGTTCAATAGTGCTCGTATATCTGGTCAAAACTGCACAGGTAGAGGGGAAGCCTCGGTTTAAGGCCATCTTGGCGGGTCTGCGTTGACCACTCGAAGCGTTCACGAATTTGGAGAGCCCTGGTCGTGAACCTGCCGAATAGGTCCGCGTTACGCTCGTTGCTTCCGGACGTCCTCGCGGCGTGGGTATAGATCTTAGTGGCAATGCGAGTAGTGCCAAATGACACTGGCAATAATTGGAAGGGACAGAGCTACGAGGGAAAAGACGATGCAGAGGCGGTGCAGGAGTGGGGACCCTTTCTTTACAATCAATCCAATAGCGAGGGTCAGGAGGCCGATCGGCACGTTCACCACCCAGCACTCCGCCACACCCAGAGCGGTAAAACCCGACGAATCCCCGCACGGTCCGGGGAAAGCGGTCGACCACACAATAAAAGCACCCCAGATCAATGCTGCACTTCCGAAAACGAGCGCAGCGATTTGGAACAGGATGGCAATGCCCGTGGGTTTCTTCCCGCCAGGCGGGACCAAATCAGGCCCAGAGCTACGCACGTTTGCCATGCTCGGCAACCCCTCTTTGGCGGCAAATGTAACCCGAGTAGCGCCCCGCGAGAAGCCGCGGGTCCTTGCCGCCTACTATCTGATTTCCCCGTCTTGCGATGGTGGGAGTATACACCCACATGCGTCAAGCGGGCGGCGAATCCCGCTTCGGCCACGACAAGGAGCTTTTTTTCAATTGGGGACTGACACGGATTGTGGTCATGGAGTTCAATTCCTGCCGACGGTTCTTTTCGCTGAAAGTGTTGAGCGCGCCAACTGGCGCAGACCCCGGTGGTTGGGGGTCTGCGATCTCCTGAGTTGCCTCAAGGGGTCAGCTTTTGTCGGAAGCGAGGAGGGCGAGCATGAGCGCAAGAAACCCCATCCCCACCACGAATGCAATCCATTCGCCCTTGGGATGGCAGCAATCATCCCCTGGCGACAGGGTTGAGGTGTCTCCGTCCACGTCAAGCTGAAGAGCCGATAAACTTACGCGGGCAGCGAATTGAACCCCATTCTCGGTGTTTTCAGCGCGTAACTCCTTCATCTTTTCGTAACTGACCGGGATGACTTTACTGGTCTGATCTTCCCTCACCAGGAAACGGGTGGGCTCGGCTTGGCTCAGATAG
>PLWR01000606.1 GCA_003165615.1 Acidobacteriota bacterium
CATCCCGCGCCTGCGGGACCCCTACAACTAGTTCTTTTCGTTTGGCGTGTGGGGGGCAATGAACACGGGGCCCGGCCCAGTGACAGCAATGGGCAAGGCCGCTGGTTCTCGAACGGCGCGAGAGGCTGAGACCATTATTGTCATGCTGTGCCAGCACCTCTGCATTTTACATCGGACACTTGGCAAGATGCGCGATGACCGGGTAGTGGGTGAGTTTGATGTAGAGGCGGCGGAACCTGCCCCGATCTTATCGGGACGCCGCCTCTACGTCAAACTGAGACACTACCGGGGTGCTCGCCCGTTTTGCAAGCGCATCCACGCTTTGATATAGTTAAGCTAGTGGTTTCATTGTAAGAAGGGCGCCTTTATGTGCCAGGCAGGATCTGGTCGAAGGTGGTTATCACAAGCGTATAACCTGCCTTTTTGACCACGAGGTCGGTAAGGAATTCCACAAAGCAAGCAAGGAGGCTCGTTATGCCGCGATCTACACATACAGTGCTATGCAGCGCCGCCGCCTTGGCGTTCTGCCTGGTGGCCTTACCTCTTGTGTCCAAGGGGCAGGAGATCACCATCGACTCGCAAGGTCGGTCAATTACGACCGCCCCCCCCGAGTGCTAGAAGTCCCTCTCCCAATCTGGTGAAACCCAATACTCCGATCCCTGAAGGAACCGTCACGATCTATTCGAACTTTGGATCAGGCCTTTCGTACGACTGCTGTAATGGTTGGAGCGAAGACGGCCCGACTTCCGCCGCGACGGAGCCCCCCTACTCGTATCTCCCTTACATACAGGCTACGGCCTTCACGCCAACTAAGAGGACGTACCTGCTCACCCAACTCGACTTGGCGATAGGGTGGGTCAGCGGGACGAATGGTTACAAGCTCGACCTTGACGCCGACAATCACGGGCTGCCCGGCCGAAAAATCGCAGAATGGAAAGTCACTGGATTGCCCACATCGGGAAGCACCTCTCCAACAGCGTCGAGACGATTAAGGTCCAGCTTCAGGCGCTTATTATACTGGTGAAGGGCCAGCAATACTGGCTGGTTCCAATCGTCAATTCCGATGAATGGGCGGCCTGGGAATGGAACAGCGTGTCCGCTAGCGGAAACGGTGCTTATTCAACCGACGGCGGGTCAACATGGACGGTAACAAGTTATGCCCCCTACGGAGCCTTTGATGTCCTGGGGCTGAAGCTCTTTTAGTCGGCTGCCGGAAGGGTGGGGTTTTAACCGCGCCCTTCCCCACCCTTGGTGAGAACCTCCGGCTAGCCTGCGCTTGGGCCGACCCTGACAAGTTCGATGCCCGCCCCCTTGCCCAGATTTCTGCTGTATTGCTTCTCCTGTGCGTTATTCCAGTGCTCGTGAACCCCTAGGCTGGCCAGGCGGGTGGTATTGGTCGCGTGGTTCGAATCGTAGAACGTACCCGAGGGCGGATTGTCGGCCAGAGCCGCTTCGTGCAGGTAGTCGTCGACTCCGGCCATGCGCGGGTAATCGTTCCATTCAGCCCAGAGGAAATCGAAGCCCACGGAATCGATAGCCACCGGGTCCTGTGAGACAAAAAGGCTCGCGGCCCATTGCCCGTTAAAGGGATAACTAAACCACTTGCGGGGAGCGTCCTCAGTGGGATGCACTCCCGGGTACAGGCCGTCAATTAAGTACAGAAGGGTCTTGCCACCTGTGTGCGCGTGCCCCATCAGATCAACGAGAGCCCGGTAATGGCCGGGGCCCTGGACTCCGCCCGGCAGACTGACGTGCATGTCATAGTAGCCCTTATCGGGCGGCTTCCGAATCAACGAACCGTAGTGATTCTTGGCGCAAAGCGTAATGCCAGCGCCAGTATGGCTTTTCAGGTTCGCCATGTTAATCAGGTACTTGGCCTCTCCGTAGGACACCGGCACATAATCCTGGGCCATCCCGCCGGGATGAGAACTCCAATAGAAGGGGATGGAGGAGTACGTCACACGGGTTCGCGGATAAGTTGCATTGCCTCCCTCGTTGTCCAGATAGTGCACGCCGGGAAACTCGTTATACAGATACCCATAATACTGGTTGGGAAACAGGCACAGCGGATCTCCCACCGTAATATCCTGCTGCCGCACGCCGACCTCGTGAACCAGTTGCCGCAGCAAAGCCAAAATCATCTGGGGCGAGGCGTTCATGTAATCGACCCCCCGCACCAGATCGTAGGATTTTGCATCAACTCCCCCGCCCGTGATGCAGCCTACCAGGTTCACTTTGATCGTGACCTTCTCGCCTTTCTTGTAACCCACACTCCCGTTCCCGTGAACCTGATTGAAGTGTCTGATGAGGGCATCCCACGCTTTCGTATTGCGAGTTCGGTCGCCCAGCCGTTCGATAGCCGCGGACATCATCCTGTCCACTGCCGCTTGGTCGGTTTGGCCGCTTTCCCACCAATGTCCTTGCCCCGGCCCCGGCCACTTTGTAGCGGCGGGATCATGCGCCCAGACCACGCGTCCCGGATTGAGACCTTTGCCAACACCCACGGGGACGTTTGACACCATGTCGTTAGCCAAAACAATCTGGTTGCCAGTTCCTAACGCCAGTGCCTCCGCAGTTCGGGCCACGCAAGGCGCCATAGCCGCGGCGCCGACAATTTTCATGAATCCTCGACGATCGCATCGGTGTTTCATTTCCGCCTCGCAACAGGGGATGAGTCTACGGCCCGTTACGCTAGAACTTTGTCAAAGCCAGGTCAAGCGGATTCTTGCCCTGTCCTCTGACCGGGGTCTTTTTTCAGGCGCAATGCCCTGACGACACGTGCACCTGATCGAAGAGCCCAACTTCAGGAAGGCACTCACTGTGATAGCTATAGACTGAAGAGGCGGGGGATGCCTGTGCGGTTCCGAGCCGCGGAGCGGCGGCGGCATTTAGCCCGAAGTTCCCCTGACAATAAGCCCTAAATTCTAGCTGAAGCCTTGATTAGAGAGGGGTTGGGAGAAGCGTGGAGTGCAATATGTTCCCATGTAATATGCGATATTTGCCTTGACACAATGATTCTCTGATGTATCATGGCTCCCATGTACATCGAAACCGTCCCCAACCGCAACTCCCGCCCTGCCATCCTTCTCCGCGAAGGCTGGCGCCAGGGCAAGAAAACCCTGAAGCGCACCTTGGCCAACCTCTCCGACTGGCCTCGGCCCAAGATTGAAGCCTTACGTCGCCTGCTGCGGGACGAGACCCTGGTCTCCCCGCACGATCTCCTCACCACGCGTCAGACTCTTCCCCACGGTCACGTGGAAGCGATCCTAGCGATGCTTCACCATCTCGATCTGGAGGCGGTGATTGCTTCCAAGCGCTGCCGCCAACGGGATCTGGTGGTGGGCATGATCGTCCAGCGGCTGATCGATCCGTGCTCGAAGTTAGCCACCACCCGCGCTTGGCACACCACCACCCTGGCGGAAGAGTTGGGCATTGCCGATGCTACCGAGGACGAACTTTATGCCGCCATGGATTGGCTGCTGGTTCGCCAGGAGCGCATCGAGAAGAAGTTGGCCGCCCGTCATCTCACCGGGGGCGGCTTGGTGCTTTACGATGTGAGCAGCAGTTCCTATGAGGGCCGCACCTGTCCGCTGGCGCACTTTGGTCACAACCGCGACGGCGATAAGCAGCTTCCCATTATTGTCTACGGGGTGATGACGGATGGCGAGGGGCGGCCGGTGGCGGGGGAAGTTTACCCCGGCAACACCGGCGACCCGACGACGGTCGGCGATCAGGTGGAGAAGTTGCGGCAGCGGTTCGGGCTTGAGCGGGTGGGGCTGGTGGGCGATCGCGGGATGCTGACCCAACCGCAGATTGACAAGCTGCAAAAGCATCCCGGCATGGGCTGGATCACGGCGCTCAAGAGTGGCGCGATTCGCGCATTGGTCGCGCAAGGGGCTCTGCAACTCTCCTTGCTGGACGAGAAAAATCTGGCCGAGATCACCTCGCCCGACTATCCCGGTGAGCGACTGGTGGGCTGCCACAACCCGCTGTTGGAAGAGGAGCGCGCGCGCAAACGGCAGGCCCTGCTCGAGGCTACGGAGAAGAGTCTGACGAAGATCGCCCAGGACGTGGCGCGGCGGAAGAAGAAGCGGCTCACGGCGGCGGAGATCGGGCTGAAAGTGGGTAAGGTCCTGGGCCGCTACAAAGTGGGTAAGCATTTCGATTGTCAGATCGGCGAGGGGAGTTTCACCTGGAGTCGCCGCCAGGATTGCATCGATCAGGAAGCGCAGCTCGATGGGATTTATGTGCTGCGTACCAGTGAACCCGTCGAGCGCCTCTCGGCGGAAGACACGGTGCGCAGCTACAAGCGCCTGGCGGAAGTCGAGCGCGCCTTCCGCTGCCTGAAGGGGATCGACCTGTTGGTGCGGCCCATTCGCCATCGCACCGAAGAGCGAGTGCCCGCGCACATCTTCTTATGCCTGCTCGCCTACTATGTGGAATGGCACCTGCGCCAGGCGTGGGCGCGCTGTTGTTCGAGGATGAGGAGCGCAGAGAGGAACGGCAGCGCCGCGATCCGATTCTGCCGGCCGAACCCTCCGCCTCGGCCCGGGCCAAGAAATCCTCTCATCAAACCGCGGACGGTCTTCCCGTACAGAGCTTCGCCACCCTGCTGGCCGAGTTGGCCAGCCGGGCGAGAGTAACCTACGAGATCAAATCAGCAGACGTGACGATGACTTGCAAGCAGGTGCCCGAGTCGACGCCACTCCAGGCTCGGGCGTATCAACTGATCCGAGCGTTCCCAGTAACGGGAAATTGATTCTGCCGCTATCTCTCCGCGAGTCAGTGGAATACCGTCCAGAGCCTTTGGAACTTCGG
>PLWR01000398.1 GCA_003165615.1 Acidobacteriota bacterium
CGATGTTGGCGGACACGGCGTAATCCGACCGCTCGGTTTCCGCCGGTTTGCGATAGTCGTGGTAAGGCAGGCTCAAGCGCAGGGCGGAAATTCCCAGCCAATTGAAAATCCGGCAGAGCCCGTTGTGGCCTTCGGCGTCAGCGTTCCACTGTGGCATCACGATAAGCGCGCGGCGATGTCCGGAGGGAAACCAACGCGCCCGCGCCAGATTGTTCACCACATGCGGCGTGCGTACGGGCGAGGTGAAGAGCAGGAAGTCACCGTCTAATCGGAAATCTGTGGGGGTTTGATAGGAGTAGAAATCATCACTGTGGGTAATAATCTGCTGGTTCAGTTGGGCGAAAAACACCGCAGGATTGGCGGACGCCGCTTCCCGCGTGCCATTGACAATCGGCCAATGCCCGGTCCAGTCAAGCCCCCACTCCAGGGGACGAACCACGCGATTCTTGTCGCGGGAGTTCAACCGGGTTTCCCAGGCGTGCATCCAATCTCGGTAGCGATTCCACATCACGGTGCAGCCTCGACTCGGAATTCTTCATTAGTGGCTGGCAAACTCCACCAGCGGCGCCACCCCTCGTTCTATGGTGCGGAGTGTGCGAAAACGAGCGTCTTGATACTGCTGTCGCCGGCCAGGCGGCGCGCGAGTTCCACCAGTGATTTCCGGTTCTGCGCCGCACTCTGGCTGAAGATCCAGTGACCCGCTTTGAGGCGACCGTCCTTGCCTTGGTTGGCGCTGTCACCCAGGAACAGGTTCTCCCCGATGGCAAAGGCAGCGCTTCCCGGCGTGTGGCCCGGCACGGCGAAAACGCGGACCCGGTAGGGGCCCAATGGTATGACCTCGCCATCCTTAAGGGTCCGGGAGAGGCGAATGCCGGTAGGCTGCGGGGACCGGAAACGCAGGATTGGACCTCCGCCCGAGGAACGGCCTTCCACCACTTCCACTTCTGCGGCCAGAGCCATCACCTGCGCCTTGGGGAACTTGGCAATCCCCGCGATGTGATCGTGATGACCATGAGTCAGCAGAATGACCTTCACGTCCTCGGGGCCCAGACCGCGGCGGGACAATTCCGCGAGAAGAGCCTTCCCCTCAACATCGTTGCCGGCATCGACGAGCGCTGCTTCGTTGCCGCCTAGTGGCACGACGCCTGCGCTCACGAATCCATCCTTGACGAGGCACAGGCCGTTTATTTCCGCCCTCTCCGGCAGGCGCTGCAAGGTCATGAACGGGACAGCTACCACGGCCACGGCGGCAATCAAGATCACAATGACGGTAAGGACGACGATGATCCACATACCATTCCTCCTAAAGTCAGGGTCTCCGTTGTCGCCTTTTGGGCAGTACGAGTATACACCGAGGTTTATGTGCGGGCTCTGCTTGACCAATCCGCCGATTGTCCTTAGACTAGAATTTTGTCCAGAGCTTATGGGCCTGTGCCAGCTATGATGCTACTAAGGCGACTGCTTACCAGCCTCTTGTTGGTTTTGTTTCTTGCAAGCTGCCTGCTGGGCCAGGCAAGCCCACCCATCTTCCCGCTCAGTGATGTCCGTCCTGGCCTGAGAGGCACAGGGCGAACCATTTTCGAAGGCGACAAGATTGATGAATTTCAGGTGGAAATCCTGGGAGTGCTGAAGAATGCCCTGGCCCCCCAGAGGGATCTGATTCTGGCGCGACTATCGGGTGGCCCGCTCGCCACGACTGGCGTGATTTCCGGCATGAGCGGAAGTCCGGTCTATATTGACGGCAAGCTGGTAGGGGCGGTTTCACGCGCGTTTCCGCTCTCCAAGGGGGCCATCGCAGGAATCACCCCGATTGGGGAAATGCTGTCGGTTGTGCCCTCGTCACCCGCTTCGACAGCACGCGCGCTACCCAGCGAGACTATTCGGATTGCCAACGTCTCTGGCGGATCGCCTGACCTCGGACGGGTAATTTCGGACGAAAGCGCCATCCCAGGGCTCTCCACTCTTCCTGAAACTCAGGACAATACGGGGACTTCCCTTTCCACCCTGCTGCTTCCCTTGCGTTTCGGAGGCTTTTCGGACGCCGCTGTCGGACTTTTTGCCCCTCAACTCCGCCGATTAGGGCTGGAACCCATGCAGGGCGGGGTGATTGCAGGGAGCGAGGAGAACACGCAACCGAGCCCAACGGACCTTAAGCCAGGTTCAATGATCAGTCTGATGCTCGTGCGGGGCGATCTGAATTTGAACATCGATTGCACGGTCACGCTTCGGCAAGGGAATGATCTTTACGCGTGCGGGCACCAGGTTCTGGCGGAAGGGCCGGCGCAGTTTCCATTTGCGCCTGCGCACGTCATCGTAACGGTTCCCAGTATTGCGTCCTCGTTCAAAGTGGATGCGCCGGGCGCCATCGTGGGCACCATCCAGCAGGACCGCTTCGATGCCATTTATGGCCGGGTGGGTGCGAAAACTCCGCCCATGATTCCTGTCCACGTTCATCTGGATTCAACGCTCAACCGGAAATCCGATTACAGTTTCGAAATGATCCAGGAACCTTTTCTTTCTCCCATCCTCCTCAATCTAGCCGTAACTTCCGCGCTCACCGTCACGGAACGCACCATTGGGAGTTCCACCGTGAACCTGAGAGCCAAGATCCGTTTGGTGGGCGGCCAGTCTGTGGATTTGGAAGATATTCTGTCCGGCGAGATGGGAACGACGAGCATGGTGGGGGGCACGGTGGCCGCGCCTCTGGCCATGTTAATGTCAAGTGGATTTCCCGACTTAAAGGTCCAGGATATCGACCTGAATATTGTTTCGATCGACGAAAAAAGAACCGCCACGATCGAGCAGGTATGGAGTACCAAATCGGAGGTGCGGCCTGGGGACCATCTGGAAATATCCGCCCTTTTGCGCCTGCCTTCCGGCACGACGATGACGGAGAAGATCCCGGTGGAAGTGCCGGCAAGCATTACAGACAAGATGCTGCAACTGGTCGTGGGCGGAGGCTCCAACATCAATGCCCTGGAATTTCGTTTCTCGGCCCTCGGAGGCACGCCGCGCGACTCGCAGCAATTGGTGCGCGCCCTGAATCGGATGCGGCGGAACAATCGCGTCTATGCCCTCTTGATGGCGCCCCAGCGCTCCTTCGCGATGCAGGGAGACGAGTACCCGTCACCTCCGCCTTCCCTCTTGCAGACTTTCATGACGGACCCTGCCTCCTCCAACGTGGTCTTCAGCGGAACGTCAGTGGTGGGCGATTCTGAAACCAAACCCACTCCTTATGCCATCAATGGGCAGAAAACGTTGATCCTCAAAGTGGCGGGCCCGGGAATGTAGCGTTCCCCGGCCGGCGCGGATGAATGAGAAAGGTTAGGGAATGAAACTCGGCAGATTTCTTCATAGACTGCTCCTAATTCTGGCTATTGCCGTGCCCGCCTTTGGCGTGGAAACAACCTTCTGGCAGGTCGGATCCTTTGATGAATTCCTTCAGGGAACCCTTACCGGCCTTTCCCTGAGCAAACAAGGCGATGTAACACTCGCGCCCGAGGCGAAAGCCATCTTCAGCCCGGAAGAAGCTCTGGCGCTGTCCCTGGCAAGCGACTCCCACGGCAACATCTATGTCGGCACCGGGCACCAAGGAAAAGTTTTCCACGTGAGCCCCGACCAGAAATCCGCCCTGGTGTTGACAGCGCAAGAACCGGATATCTTCGCCATGGCAGTCGGCCCGGACGGGAACCTCTATGTGGGCAGCTCCCCCGAGGGCAAAGTTTACAAGGTCACTGCCGATGGCAGATCCAGTGTTTTCTATGATCCCAAGGCAAAGTATATCTGGGCGTTACAGTTCGACGCGCAAGGGCGGCTGTACGTCGCCACCGGCGATAAGGGACAGATCTTTCGCGTGGACACCTCCGGCAAGGGAGAGATTTTCTTTGATAGCAAGCAGACGCATATCATGTGCCTGAGGCTCGACCTCAATGGAAATTTGCTTGCGGGCAGCGTGCCGACCGGTTTGATCTATCGCATCTCGCCCCAAGGGAAGGCGTTCGTCATCTATCAGGCTGCTTTGCCTGAGGTTCATGATTTGGCAGTCGACCTGTCGGGCCACATTTTTGCCGCCACCCTGGGAGGGGCGGGCAGCAAGGGATCGCCGGATCTATTGTTGGCTCCGCCGCCGGGAGGGGCCGGTGGAGGGGTCACAACGGTCACGGTCACGGCCTCGTCGGACAATGAGTCGACCGCCCGGGGGCAAGCTCCGCCGGTAGAATCCAAGAACCCAAGCTTCAACCGCTCAACTCCCCAGATTTCTCCCATGCTTCCCATGCAGTTGGGGACTGGGCGCGGAGCTTTGATTGAAATCTTCCCGGATGCAACCGCGGAAACCATTTGGAGTTCCAACAACGAGAGCATTTTTGGACTCGCTGTCCGCAATGGCCACGTCCTGTTCACCACAGACAGCAATGGCCGGATCTTCGACTTGGATGCTGAACCCGGCAGCGCGAAGCTGACGATTCTCACTGAAACTCATGAGTCGCTTGCCACCCGCCTTCTTATGGGAGGCACTGACCTCTACGCCGCGACCAGCAATGTAGCCAAATTATTCCGCATGGGGGCTTCCCCCGGGCACGAGGGCACCTACGAATCCACCGTGAAGGATACGAAGTTTATTTCCCACTGGGGGGTCTTGGCATGGCGCGGCGAGGTCCCGGCGGGTTCCACGATGCAGTTTTATACGCGCTCGGGGAATTCTGACCGTCCCGACAGCACCTGGAGTGATTGGGCGGGCCCTTACAGCAACCCCGAGGGTGACGCCATGACGAACCCTCCCGCCCGTTACATTCAATGGAAGGCGGTCCTCCGCTCCTCGGGGAATGCTTCCCCCACCTTGGACGAGGTGACGCTCTCTTATTTGAACCAAAACCTGCCGCCGCAGATCCATTCGCTGAACGTCAGCACCTCGAGTGAGCGGACGGGCGCGGCGGGAGCGTCAGCTAACTTGCAGATGGGTGGCGGAATTACCGTCACTGCCTCGCCGGGATTGGGATTTGGCATCGCGCCCCCGTTTACAACCTACGGAAAGGCTCCTATAACTCTGACTTGGCAGGCCGATGACCCCAATGGCGACCAGTTGATTTACTCTCTCTACGTCAAAGCCACCGACGAGCGGGAATGGCATCTCCTCAAGGACAAAATCCTCCAGCCCAGCTATACCATTGACCCTGCCACCCTAGCGGATGGCAAGTACGTGGCGCGATTGGTAGCGTCGGATGAGGAGTCCAACCCTCCCAAATTGGAGCGAAAAACCGAGTTGTTGAGCGCCCCCTTTTGGGTTGACAATACTCCGCCTGAGGTTAACAGCCTGAAACAGACGGTTGCTGGCAGTACTGCGGAAGTGCAGTTCTCCGCGGAGGACACTACGTCCCCACTGCGGAGCGCGGAGACCTCCTTGGACGGGCAGGATTGGCACGCCATTTTGTCCGATGACGGCATCGTGGATTCGCGCAAGGAGACGTTTACCCTAAAGCTCACCCAACTGGCCCCAGGCGAGCATGTTTTGGCTTTACGCGCCTCCGACACTTCGGGCAATATCGGCGTGGGAAAAGCGGTCATCCTGATCCCCGTTGGAGGAAGTCGTTAGGCGCTCCGGCGGCTGCCAACTTGTAACTGCGGGCACGTGGCGATCGTCGGAAAAGAATACAACTCGAAAAACCTACCCCGCATCTCAACAGGGGAGTTGAGGTGCGGCCGGTCGTGAGACTACTTGGACACCAACCAGACACCGGCTAGAAAGGCTGCGTCTGACCCACAGCTCATTGCGCGCGCACAGCGCGGTGATGAAGAGGCATTCGCGGCACTGTTTGAAGCTCACAAGCGGCGGGTTTATTCACTATGCCTGCGCATGACGAGCAACACGGCGGAAGCGGAAGATTTAACACAGGAGGCCTTCCTCCAGCTCTATCGCAAGATTTCCACTTTCCGCGGTGAGTCCGCCTTCTCGACGTGGCTTCACCGACTGGCGGTGAATGTGGTCCTGATGCACTTGCGCAAGAAGGGACTGCAACAGATCTCGCTGGATGAGGTGGACACTTCTCAAGACGAGCCGGTCAAACGCGATTANNCAAGTCGCAGCTTCACAAAGCCCGCATGAAGCTGCGTGAGCGGCTCCGCCATTATCGGGAGGGGAAACCCGCGGGTGAATCGCTTCCGGCCGGGGAGCCGGTGGAAGAAGCATAGAAGGTCTGTATGGAAGACAGCCGATACAAAGCGAATGCCGCTTGCTCACGATTTGGTAGCGAGCTGCAAGCTTACCTGGAGGGCGAAGAAAGCCCCTTCATTGTTTCCCATGCACACGATTGCGCACCCTGCGGCGCAATGCTGGTAGACCTGCAATCAATTCAAGTAGCCGCGAAAGAATTGCCGCAGGAGGAGCCTTCCCCCGTGGTTTGGGCCAACCTGCGCGCGAAGCTGGAATCAGAAGGCGCCTTCGCCGTGCCTGCTTGCGCACAATTTGAGGGCGAATTGGCGGCTTATTTGGAGGGCGAAGCAAGCCCCTTCGTGGTTTCCCATGCGCATGATTGCGCGCCCTGCGGCGCAATGCTGGCGGACCTGCAATCGATTCGCGAGGCAGCGAAGAATCTTCCGCCGGAAGAGCCCTCCCGCGTGGTTTGGGCCAATGTGCGCGCCAAGCTGGAAGCGGAGGGCGCTTTCGGCGTGCCCGTCAGCGGGTGGCGGCAGATCCTGTCATGGCGTCTGGTCCCCCAGCCTGTTCCCCTGGGAGCACTCGCCGCCCTGGCATTTTTGGCCGCGGTGCTGAGCATGCCTTCCCCCAATCTCCGGCACTGGGGCATCCCCGAGCCGGCGTCCGCTTCCGCCCCCGGCACCCAGATCGCCTCGGCCATGCCGCCCGGTGAGGACAGAGAGCTAGCCCATGTGGTTTCTGACCTGGAAAGTAGTTTTCGCGCGAACGAAGCATCCATGACCCCAGACCTTAAGGCCACGTACGAAAAGAGCCTGGTCTCCCTGGATGGTTCGATTAGTGAATGTCTGGACTCTTTGCAACACGAGCCCAGTAATACGCTGGCCCACGATTACCTGTTGACGGCGTATACGAGAAAGGCTGAAGTCTTGTCTTCTGCGTTGGAGTTCGAAGGGCGTTAGAAAGAGGACACGGGGTTGATGAACCGGAATAGCGTAAGCTTGAGCTCGGCCCGGCAAATGGGGCGGCTGCTCGTGGCGATTCTCCTTCCCACTGCCCTGCTATGGGCGGCAGGCGAAGGAAGGATCGAAAAGACTTTTGACACCACGCGTGAACCGCGCATCAGCTTGAACAACTTGAAAGGTAACATCCTGGTGCGTGGCTGGGACAAAGCCCAGGTCCATGTTGTCTACACGGTGGCTTCCCCGCGCCTGGAGGTGGACAGCGAATTCCTCCCCAGCACGGGCCCGGCGGACAAAGTCCGCTTTGAGACTCACCTGCTGGATTCCACTCTCCCTGCCGACCAACAAGTGGCCGATTACATCCTGGACGTCCCCGCCGGCGCCAGTCTGGAAATTCGCAATCCCCAGGGAAAAATCCGCGTGGAGGGAATGCAGGCGGACGCTTCCGTGCAATCGGTGAGCGGAGACATCACCATCCGCGATTACTCCGGCCATCTCTCCCTCCGTTCCGTAGGAGGGGACATTGAAGTCATTCGGCCCTCCGGCAACGTGGAAGCCATCACCGTCACCGGCAATCTGCACTTTGTTTCCCCCACCACCACCCGGCTGCATGGCACCACAACCTCGGGACGCATCCTCTTTGAAGGCGATTTCATGGATCGTGGCAACTACATTCTCTCCGCTTATAGTGGCGACTTGGAAATCGTCTGCCCGGCTTCCGCTTCCTATGAGTTGAGCGCCATTACCAAGAAGGGCAAAGTGATCAACACCATGCCCATGACCCGCCGCCGCGAGTCGGCATCGTCGCTGGGAACTGCAAATAGCCTGCTGGGAACCCACAACACTGGCCGGGCCAACGTCGAGCTAACATCCTTCAGCGGAAACATCCGCATTCGCCCGCAATACTAAGTGCCAGGTGTCAGGTGTTAGCCAGCGTAGCGCGTCCTGTCCTCTTGAAGGTCCGCGGTTCGTCCGGAATTGAAAGCGAAAAGTCCCTCGTTCATATCGAAAAGCCGCGGACCTACCGAACTGCAATCCCGCTCGGAACGAGACAACTCCGAGCTCCTGGCTCGTGGCGCTCACTTCAGATAGGCGCGTACAAGCTCAATCAGATCTTCGGTCAATTCCTCTGTGGATTCGGTTCGGCGTTCCGGATGGGTGAGGTGCAGCCGGATGTGATCTTCCATGATTTCCGCCATCAGGCTGTTGACGCCGCCCCGAATCGCCGCCAGGAGCATCAGGATGTCCGCGCACTCGTCGCCGTCAGCCACTGCGCGTTCGATGGCGTTGATCTGCCCGCCCAGGCGTCTAATCCGTGAAAGCAGCTTCTGTTTTTCTTTTGAAATTTTCGGAAGTTTGTCTTGCATAAAATGTTTTTATGTTTCTCCTGCATTTTTCTCTTGACAATACCCTAGGGGGGTATGATATTAAATTCCCAGTGGGAAAGCCCTACCTCCCGCTAAGACTCAGGAAAGGATGTATGAACACCAGTAGCGTTTACAAGCCTCCGCGAACTGCCGGCGGCTTCCCGGTGTAGAAGAAACTTTCTGGTGTCCCGATAAGCCGCTGTTTCCTGTCTATCGCCTCACCTCTGCTTCTTCTCGCCGACAACTGAAGAACATGAGGGATTGAGGCGGGTGCTGTCAAGCACACTTCTTCCTACCNNGGTGCTGTCAAGCACACTTCTTCCTTCCCCAAGAAATCGAAACGGGCTATTTGCGGCACGGTTTACTCGCCCCCGATAAGGCAGAGTATCCCGCGCCCAGGGGGGATACTGTGCGCTACCCCCTCCCGGGAGAAACCCGAGAACCGAGCAGGGTGATCCCCACAATGAACGGAGGTAACGACCATGCTCACCATGCAATGGATGACAGGCCATGATGGCCGCCTCGTGGCGACCTGGACTCAGTCCGCCGAACCCGGCTCCCCAGGTGGCCGCGAGGAGACGATCATGCTCAAAATGAAATGGACGATGGATCACGAGGGCCGCCTCGTGCCAACCCCGGCCCAGTCCGGTGAACCCCAGTCCTCGAAAGACCCTCCGGGCTCAAAAGTGCGCCGATTGGTAAGTCGATGCCTTCTTACGATAATGCGGACTGTCCACCGGGAACTCGCAGCGTTGGCCTTGTGGAAGTCGATCCGGCACGCTAGCCCAACTTTCGCAGCTCGG
>PLWR01000008.1 GCA_003165615.1 Acidobacteriota bacterium
TCGGAATGGTCAATCTGACTGGCCTTCCAGAGTTGGTCGGGAAAGAATGCTTTTCCCGGGCCGGCGGCGGGTGCAGGAATTGACCCCGGGTGGACTTTGGGTTGCCCGCGGTGGGTGGCTCGACGCGTTGGTAGGCTGTCCTTCGATTTCCGATGAGCTTTTCTAGGAAAACTCAAGAACTCTAAGGGGTGGGAGCGGAAGCGCGGTAAAACCGAAGCGCGGAATTCGTCGCCCAGTCGTCGGTGAATTGGACCGTGCCGTAAGCATTGGTGAGGATGGTCAGTGGTGCCCAGTCCACGAGGTTCGTTGAGGCGTCAATTTGATATGCCTGCCCAAATTCGCCTTGGAGGGTGAAGCGGAAGCCGTCTTCAAACAATCCGTCGAGTGGCGGGGCAACAGCAAGCGACGGTTTGCGGGTAAAAGTGCCGGTGATGGTCTTGTTGGTGTTCATCGAAAGGGGCAAAGGGTTCTGTGTGCCGGTCGCGTCCCCGCTCCAAGCGAGGAATTGCTGGCCGGGGTCGGGGATGGCGTTGAGTGAGACGCTCGCGCCGGTGGTATAAGCGTTTGCCCCTGGAGAGATTGTCACTTTGCCGAAGCCGTCGGGAATGACGGTCAGGGCGCACTGGCTCGCACCCAAGCCGGCAAACAGGGATGAAACGGTAGGGGCGGCGCTGGTCACGGTGAAGTAAAGCGGATTGGTGTTGCCGCTGCCGGCGTTGCCCCAGACCGCAAAATAGCTGCCAGCCTGCGGGATTGCTGTCAACCGTGCCACCGTGCCGTAAGGATACAGAGGCAGGGCGGGATGCACGTCCACGGCTCCGTTGCCTGCAACCGTCGTGCCCAACGTGGTGCCGAATATGGCCTGCACGTTTTTCACCCGGTTCATGGTCAAATTCACCGTGGAATTCGCGCCGCTGGCATCACCACGCCATTCGAGGAACGTCCAGCCATTCGACGATTGCGGGGTCAGGGTGACAACTGAGTTGCTGACGTAAGGTCCGGCAGGGGGGCTGGCAGTGATGGTGCCGCCTCCGGGCGATGTGAGATTGAGCGCGTAGGTCGGAATGACAGTGAGGTAAATCGGGGGAACTTCAGCCGCCTGGAGAAAATCGGCGCTGTAGGCGATCACGCGCAAACTCGCGCTGCGATTCAAGTTGAACGGCCCAGTATAGTAGCTTGACGCGAACGAGGGTTCCGAGCCATCCAGTGTGTAGAAAATATTCCCATTGGGGAAAACGCTCCACAGTTGCAAATCAACCGAGCCGATGAATGTGTAGTTGCTGGCGAGCAGCAGTCCGCCGTTGCCATAGGCCAAAGCGTGGCGCGCTTCAGAAAGGTAAAGGTCCAGCATCTCACTATCAGAGAGAGCGCGGTTGTAAATCTGCACATCGCTGATTGACCCGCTGAAATAGCCATCACTGGCGTCACCGTCACGCCCAATCGCTAGTCCCCCTCCACCACCTAGCTCGTAATAGATGCCTGAGTACGTAGGGTACTGCCCTGAGGCGCATTTGGTTCCGTCAATGTACAAACTGTTGCTAAGTCCATCGTAGGTCAGCGCGGCGAAATGCCAGACTCCGTCATTGTACTGCCCATCGCTGACCTCCGACATCTGTGCGGGGCCGCTGGCGCCGGAAAGGATGAGGGTGGCTACCAAATGCCCCCATGTGCCGTTTGCGGTGATCATGGCCAGATTCCAACCGTAGGCTCTGTCCCTTAAGATAAGCCGGACGCCAGAACCCCCGTCCGTGGTCACCGTTGTGTTAAACCAAGCACAGGCCGTGATGTTCGCAGGGCGCAAACCGGGGCCAAGCCAGATGTAGTCGCTGCTCCCGTTGAAGTAGTCCGCACTGTTGGGGTTCCCGAAGCGGTTGGTTGTGGCCGTCGGTCCAAAAGATTGACCATTGTTTCCGTTGCCGCTCGCGTCGTTCGCGTTTCCGTTCAACGGGTAATAGGCCAGCAGGCCATTCGTGAGCCAACTCTGGGCCTGAGCGGGGGCCACAAGCGCCAAGGTTAATGCAAGGGCTGCGGTTATTGGTCTGAGGGATCGGAGCTTGCTTTTCGACGCTACACGGAGTGTGGAGAGTTGGTTGCCGACCGAACCGGCGGTGCCAAGTCTTACAGAAAAAACCCTGCATTGTTGCATATTCAGCCTTTCTGCTCCCCACTGGATAATCCACGCCTGAGAGCATTCATTTCTACGAAATCGCCCAAGGGATTACAAGAGAATTCTGGACAATTGTGAACGGTTTTGGACGGCCTTGGCATCATTGCTCTTGACTGCAACTCGCGGGATTTTGCGGAATGGCTCTCGGAAGACTCATGCGGCTCGCAGCCCTGACCCCGCGACAGGGAGCGACGGCTTCGCTTCTCAACCGCTCCTTCTCAGCGGGCTGCCTCAACCCGCAAAAAAACGGCTTTGACTTCTTTGGGGAATGGGCGCTAAATCGGGGCGAAATGACAATTTAGCGAGGACGGGTTCGGTCGGACAGAAAACCGCGAATTTTCAATACCAAGACCGTCACGGCTCGCGCCAATCGGCGCGGCCTGGCGTGTTCTTGGTTCTGGCGCTTCGCGGTGCCACTGTCCGGGCACGTTGGGCTCGCGCCCTTCGTTTCTTGGCCTTCCGCATCCTCTTCGCTGGCATTCATTGGGAAAGAATAGCAAATGAAATTGAACCAAGTAATCCGAACACATGCCATGCTCGCCCTCGCTCTCGCACTGTCTTTTGCTGGGCGCGAGTGCGCGGCTCAAACGAACGCCTTCACATACCAGGGCCGACTCTCTGACACCAGCGGCCCTGTTAACGGCCAGTACGACTTCACTTTTCAGCTTTTTGACGCCCCATCTGGCGGCAGCCAAGTCAACCTCACAGTCACCAATGCAAACGTGGCGGTGAGCAATGGCCTTTTCAGCGTGATACTCAACTTCGGGGCGGGGGCATTCTCTGGAACTGACCGCTGGCTTCAGGTTGGGGTGCAGACTAACGGCAGTAATGGGGCATTTGTAACTTTAGCGCCGCGTCAACTTCTGACGCCAACGCCCTATTCCCTGTACGCTCCCAACGCTGCAACCGCTGCAATCGCCAACAATGTGGCCGCGAACTCTGTCACGGGCGCGGGAATCCAGAATTCAACCATCACCGCCAGCAAGATCGCTTCCGGCCAAGTGGTAAAGTCGATCAACGGGCTGTTCGACGGCGTGACCCTTTCGGCAGGCGCCAATGTGACCGTGACTCCGAGCGGCAACGGGCTCCAACTGTCGGCCAGCGACGCAACGCGATGGAGTTTGACGGGTAACAGCGGAACGACGGCGGGAACCAATTTCCTAGGGACCAGGGATAACCAACCGCTGGAGTTACGAGTCAACGCCGGCCGTGCCCTGCGTCTGGAGCCGTCGGCGACAAGCCCCAACCTCATCGGCGGGTACGTTGGCAACCTTGTGAGCAATGGGGTCGTCGGGGCAGCGATCGGCGGCGGCGGGTGGTCGCCCTTCCCCAATCAAGTAGGGGGAAGTTTTGCGTTTGTCGGCGGCGGGTTCGGAAACCTCGCTGCAGGCGATCACGCTACTGTGGCGGGAGGCCAGCAGAACATGACGGGCGCGGATGGTTCCACAATCGGCGGTGGGGCAGGCAACTTCATCGGGATCATCGGGAACTCTGTCAGCGCAGGCAACGCTACCATAGGTGGTGGCGGAGGGAACACTAACAATGGATACGGTGGCACCATTGGCGGAGGTATAAACAACACCGTCGGCTCACCGTCTTACGCCAACGGGTACGACACAGTTAGCGGTGGCGTAAACAACACCGCGAGTGTCAGCTATTCAACCGTGGGCGGGGGCAACAGCAACTACGCGGGTGAAGGTGCCTCTACAGTAGGCGGAGGCCAAAATAATACCGCCAACGGCGGCTTCTCCTTTATCGGTGGGGGGGCGAACAACATGGCTACAGCGGACTACTCAGCGATTGCAGGAGGCCAACTTAACAACGTTGCGGCGAACTCCTCGTTCATCGGCGGCGGCTTCAGGAACTCGGTCAGCGGAAGCTATGCGGTTGTAGGTGGTGGCGAATACAACTGGGCATTGGGGACCAATGCTATGATCGGCGGCGGTTACTTCAACCAGGCTTACGCTCTGGCGGATACGGTCTCTGGGGGGTCAGTCAACATCGCAAGCGGGCCATTCGCTACGGTAGGCGGTGGCGCGTCCAACATTGCGAGTAACTGGGATGTCACTGTGGGCGGAGGTATTGGGAACATTGCCACCGGAGAAGCTGCGACGATCGCAGGTGGTTCCGATAATACAAACATAGCAGCTTTTGGTGTCATCGGCGGTGGTGCAGGCAACACGGTCAATAAGGATGCGGGGACCATCGCTGGTGGACTGGACAACACCGCTGGCAATTCTTCAACCGTGGGCGGGGGGGAAGTCAACAACGCGAGTGGTTTTCTCGCAACAATACCAGGAGGCAATTTCAATGTTGCTTCGGGCAAGCTCAGTTTCGCTGCAGGTAACCAAGCAAACGCTATCCATCAAGGTGCCTTCGTTTGGGGCGATTCCATGGTGGCTAACATTTACTCGACAGTCGCGGATCAGTTCACCGTGCGCGCTTCGGGTGGCACCAGATTCTTTTCCAACGCGGGCGCTACGACGGGGGTCTCACTGGCCCCTGGCGGCGGGTCATGGAGCAACTTGAGCGACCGGAACGCGAAGGAAAACTTCGCCCCGGCGGATGGCCGTCAGATTCTTGATCGCGTGGCCGCGCTGCCGATCTCGCTTTGGAATTACAGGAGCCAAGAGCCATCCGTCCGGCACATTGGACCGGTGGCGCAGGATTTTGCGGCAGCCTTCGGCGTGGGCGAGGATGAAAAGCACANNGCGGCGTGGCGCTGGCAGCCATTCAAGGGCTGAACACCAAGCTGGAGGGTAGGCTGCGGCAGAAGGATACGGAAATCGAGGCTTTGAAAAAGCGGTTAGCCGATTTGGAGAAAGCCGTCGCGACGTTGAAGGGCAACCGCGTGACTGCCTCAGTGAGGGAGTGAATCCGAATTGTGGGGCAACGACCAGCGGCCGGTCAGGGGCGGGGCTGCCGGTTGTTGTCCGGCCCGGCTTGGGGGCTGGTGGTTATGTCTGCTTAGGTTCAGTTCAACGGCGCCTTGGCCAAGCGGCCCTCGGCAATGAAGCGTCTTGCCGTGTCCTCTGCCGTCGTTGGGTGAACC
>PLWR01000536.1 GCA_003165615.1 Acidobacteriota bacterium
GGGGAGTCAAGTGCATACCCCAAATCCGTTATTATTAAGTACTCATGGCTTCCAAATCCCGAAATCAACGCAACGGCGCCAAGGAGCCCAAAGTGGATTCCCACATTACGCCGGAGCCGCAGCCCGCAAGCCCCGATGGCGCCGCGCTGAACAGCCAGGATCTTTACATCAACCGCGAGTTGAGCTTGCTGGAGTTCCAATGCCGGGTCCTGGAAGAGGCCGCGGATGCGGACAACCAGCTGCTGGAGCGCGTGAAGTTCCTTGGCATTCTCGGCTCGAACCTGGACGAATTCTTTATGGTTCGTGTTGCGGGGTTGATGAAGCAAGTGGCGAGCGGCAGGGCGGAGGTTGGGCGCGATGGCCGGCCTGCGGCGGCACAACTTCAACTGATCCGGGAAAAGGTTCGCCAGATTGCCGGGCGCGCCCATGACCTCTGGCGGCAGGAAGTCCGACCGGGCTTGGGGCAGCAAGGAATCAGCGTGGTTGATTCGTCCTCCCTCGCGGGCGATGAACGTGCGGCCTTGGATGCTTATTTTCACCAACACGTGTTTCCCGTCCTGACGCCGCTGGCATTTGATCCCGGGCGCCCTTTCCCCCACATCTCCAATCGCAGCCTGAACCTTGCCGTCGTGGTGCGCGACCAGAAAGGGGGGGAGCACTTTGCTCGGGTCAAAGTTCCCGACACCCTGCCGCAGCTCGTTCCGGTAAAGGCCGCCTCCGGAAACTCTCCCGCATCCCCATCGACACCCAAGGCCTTCAAATTTATTTGGCTCGAGCAGTTGATTGCGGACAACCTGCGCCTGCTGTTTCCCGGCATCGAAATTGTGGAGTCGTCGCCTTTTCGCGTGACGCGTGACGCCGAAGTGGCCGTCCAGGAATTGGAGAGTGACGACCTGCTGGAGACGATCGAGGAGGCCATGCGCGAACGCCGCTTCCTGGACGTCGTCCGCCTGCAAGTTGCCAAGGACATGCCGGAGAGAATTCTCTCCATCCTCACCAGCCAGATCGAGGTCAATCCTCAGGATGTTTACCGCGTCGATGGCCCGCTTGGTTTCGACCGTTTTATGGAACTCTATTCCATCGACCGACCGGACCTGAAGGACAAAGCCTTTGTGCCGATGATTCCTGCCAGCCTGGGCGCGGACTGCCAGGGTGATCTTTTCAGCCTGATCCGCCAGGATGAGTTCCTGTTGCACCTCCCCTACGAATCCTTTCAACCAGTGGTGGAATTTCTGCGTCAGGCGGCGCGCGACCCCAACGTGCTCGCCATCAAGATGACCCTCTACCGCGTGGGGAGAAACTCTCCCATTGTCGCCGCTCTGCTGGACGCCGTCGAGGACGGCAAGCAAGTGGCGGTGCTCATGGAATTGAAGGCGCGCTTCGATGAGGAAAGCAACATCGAGTGGGCGCGGACGCTGGAAGATGCGGGCGTGCACGTCATTTACGGAATTGTGGGCATGAAGGTCCACAGTAAGATCGCACTCGTTGTGCGCCGCGAAGGCGATGCCATCCGCCGCTACGTGCATCTGGGCACGGGCAATTACAATCCCATCACCGCGCGCCTCTACACCGACATGGGCCTGCTGACCTGCAACGAACAGATTGCCGCTGACGCCACCCACTTTTTCAACGCCCTGACGGGCTACTCCGCCAAGCAGGAGCCGCAGAAACTTCTGGTCGCTCCCGTCAATATGCGCGAGAGGCTTTCGGAACTGATTCGCCGCGAAATCGAGCACCAGAAAAACGGGCGAAGCGGGCGGCTGATTTTCAAAATGAACGCGCTGGAAGATCCGCCCATGATCCGCCTGCTTTATCAAGCCTCTCAGGCGGGGGTGAAAGTGGATTTGCTGGTGCGGGGAATTTGTTGTCTGCGTCCCGGCGTCCCCGGCTGAGCGAGAACATTCGAGTGATCAGCATTGTAGGACGTTTCCTGGAACACAGCCGCATTTACTACTTTCAAAATGGCGGTGCGGAGGAAGTCTATCTGGGCAGCGCCGACTTGATGCGCCGCAACCTGAGTCACCGCGTGGAAATCATCTTCCCGGTGGAGAATTCCCGTTTGGTCCGGCGGCTGAAAGAAATTCTGGACGTGTACCTCGCCGACCAGTCCAAAGCGCGATATCTGCAATCCGACGGCAGCTATACGCGCAGCCCGCAGCAGAAAGCTCCCCTCGCCCTCAGCTCCCAGGCCTCGTTCATTGGCCTGGGGACGGAGGATCATCCCAGCCAACCCACCGCCACTTTCGTCTGAGCGCGGAACCCGCTGCTGCTCTGGCAGTAAGGGCAGCCGGCCTGCATCCCCATCGTTCCCTCACTGGACCTCAAATGCTTGCTTTCTGAGAAAACCTTCGAGATGTCATAGGGAGCTATTCGGAAAGCACCGAGCCCATCGATTCCAAGAAAATGTGCGGATTCCGGGGCAAGGTGATCGCGATTCCGAAGTTATCCCGATCAAGATTCCGAAATTGATCTGATCACGATTCCGGGATGAAGCTGATCACCGATTCCGATTTTAAGTCAGTCAGTTTTAGCGAGTTGTCGGAACGGTGATCGGGATCATTTCGGAATGATTTCCACAGGGTCTAGAGTGGAGGGTAAGGGCCGGGTCCCGTACTCTCTGGGATCAGGCTCCCGGAATCGCCAGAGTGCCGCCGTAATCGAACGGATGATACAGCACCATAACTTCCGCCCCCTCCGGGTCGCGCCAATTGAACAGATAAGCGTGAGAGTCGTCTTCCAGGCGGAGTTTTTGTGACAATGGTTGACCGGGAGCGGTACCCGGGACCTGGATGAAGGGGACGTCAGGCGCTTTGCAGCCTGCATTATCCCCGATATCAAGGAAGCGTATACCCGCCTCGGCAAGCGGACCCACGAGTCCACGCGTGTGGCAGGGAACATCGGTGAGCTTGCCCGCGATCGTCTTCTTGCCAAAGCGCTTGTCCATCGCCGCCGAAAGTCCCAACGCCGAGGCGATAAGCGAGCGGTCGAGCATTTCCGAATTCCAGGTAAACGGCATGGCGTGCCAGGCAATATCTCCAGCACCGATTGCCTGCTCCATCCGTTGACGCTTGTCCGTAGAGGCCTGCTCCAGGTAGTGGTAGAGCATCCACGCCGCGATGGTCCAGACATAACGCTCCTCGCCTGCGGATTCACGCAGCTCTTGGGCAGTATCCATGGCGCGAAGAAGATAATCATCGAAGTAAGTACGGATCACACCTTGCTCGGTGTCGGTGAATCCCACGTCGAGGTGACATTTGTATATCACGTAAACCGTTTTGACCTGTTGCATCGGTTCTTGGGCCCATGCTTTCGGGGTGCGAGGATTCAGGCATACCCCAATGGCAGCGGCCGTCATCCCTTTCAGCAATTCTCGTCGTTGCATCTTTCACGCCTCCATGGTGCTTTCTGCTGGAGCGGTTTGGATTTAACTAACCGCCTCGATGGTCAGCCACGTCGCGTGTTGCTTCGGTAGGGTCAGGGTCACGTTGGCCTCAGATTTGTGATTCAGTTTATACCTTCGTGGCTCGCCCTCTTCCTCACGAATCAATGCGCCCTCAACAAGTCCAGTGTAGTAAAGCGGCAGGATGAGCGTGCGCGTGACTTCGACATCGAGCGGGTTGTGGACCACCGCCAACACTTTCTCCTTCAAGCGCGGATTGACGTGCAGAATTGCATCAATGTCGCGTCCGTCTGCCCGGCGGACGTCGATAATATCCGATTCCAGGATAAGACGGTGAGCTTCGTAGAAATCCACCCATTTCTTAACGACGGCTTTGGTCTCGTCCGTATCGTAAAGCTGATAACCACGGTAGGCAGCCTGCACGCCTGACCCGAGAAGCTGCGTCAAGATCTGCGCGTACACGTCCAAGTGTTCGTGCAAAGGCTCAATCGAGGCTGCGGCGCCGCCTCCGTGATACGGCACAAGGGGCACGTGCATCCATCCCATGCTGCGCGTCTTCTCCCATGTACCATCAAAAATATTCTGCCGTGCGATGATGACCTGCTGCGCTCGTGGCAGAGACCAGTCGTCCTCCCGGTAACCCATCCCGCTTTTGCTCGAGCTGTTTAGAAAGTACCAATCCGGCACGGTCAAGTAGACGCCTCGGGCGCGGCACCAGCGGTAGAACTGCACAATCTTGGTCCACTGCGTCCATTGCGAGTCGAGCAAGTCGCGGTGACCAGGATGGCGGGTCGAGGCGCAAACGTCGCCGGGATACGATCCGTCGTTTTCCAGTACACCCATGCCGGTCTTCTCAATGAAGGTGCACAGCTTGCGAAAGTAGTCGATTCCCCAGGGACTTCCGAGGCAGGGTGACTGCCCAAAGATCGCCCCCTGGGTGGTACCCGTCTTGGGGTCAATAACATCATTTTCCGGACCCGCGTCGCGACTGGCGGGCAGCGAATATCCGCCCAGCATGATGCGTTTGTTCCTTGCGTAATCCACCAGGTCCTTTATTTCCTGAACGTATTCGGCATTCACATTGGTGGGGTCGAAACGGGTCCCAAAAGAGATAATCACCATCTCGAATCCTACTTCCGCCGCCTGGTCAACGGCGCTTCGAATCGCCGCGGGTTTGTCATGGGTCGCGTGCATGAAAATGGGATTCTCAGTCACCCAGGGACTGATGGTTCGATACATGTGTCGCAAGGTCAGCCCCTTGCGCTCACGCTCGGTGCTGTCATGGATCAGTTCGAAGGTGCGGTAGGATTCAAAAGTGTCGCCTGGAAGAATATCCACCTCGGGACCGGTAGGCGGATATACCTGAAGGAGGCAGAGGGTCTGGAGATTGTAATTCACCTGGCTGGTGTATGTTGGGTCCGCAAGCCAATGCACTGTATGATTTTCACCGGCAATGATATCGCCCCCGAATTCATAATCGGATTCAACATGAATGTTGGGAAAATATCCCCCACCCTCGCCAACGCTCGACCCGTACTCCACTGCGGCCAGGACTTCATTTACAAACCGGTTCACCCGCACCCGTTTGGCTGACCGGTTTTGAATTGTGAGCCATTTCGAAAGCAGCGGGATACCATCGAACATTTCAAAGTGGACAAAAACGGTGATTCCCGATGGTCCTGAACCTTACGATTCGAAACGCAAAGTGAGCGACGCGCCGGGAGGAGGCCACGGTTGATCGCCAGAGTAGGGTGTGCGTTTCCATGGAAATCGCTCCTTGGTCTTTCCGGCCCTGAATACGGTGCAACGGAAGGCTTTCGGATCGGCGGTCATCTGCTCTAGCCATTCGGATTTCAGATAGGCGCCGTCCGATTGCCCGAGTAGCCCTCCCACGGGCATCTCCTCTTGCCAATCCAGTTTCACGTATGCTTCCGGCTTTACGGCGCGCAGTATCGAAGCGCCGGTCATGAGATTGTCAAAGCCCACCGTCGCGGCGTTCGGTCGCAAGCGCCACGTACGCCGGATGAGGCCATTGGTCATGGCAATTTCATTCGCATGACGTGTCCGATAAACGCCTGCCTCGAACCCTGAAGGCGCGACAAGCCAATCGGACGGAGGCGCCATTACGTATTCGTCAGAGGGAAGGGCCGGGAGGTGAGCGCAATCATCGAGGGAAGCAAAGTCCGCCGATTCCGCCTCGCCCGCACCCAGACTCAATCCCTGTGCCCACGCCATGCTCAGCGCGGTAGTTGAAGTGGTTATGAATCACCTTCTGTCCATATTGGAAACCACCAGAATCGTACCTATCTCCGTCTCACGTCTCGAGGAGAGGTCTAATTCCTCCAAGTGATCCGCCTTTCGGAGCGGCATTCTAGCTCTGGGCTTGCCTTAGACGAATCAGGGACGCGCTGGCCGTAGGAATTGTAATTGCTTGCCCGCAACCCGAAAATGCAGCGGGATCAAGCTTGCTTTGCTGGCCTTCGCTGGTCATCGTGGCGGCGCCGATTGAGGCGAAGGGATGGCTTAGCGCTCGAGGATCAATAAAGCAATTCACTGTTGCTGGCGTCGCACCCAGATTCGCCAGCAGGATGCAGACCTCCCCTTCGCGGCTGTATACGGCAGAATAGCAATCCGCGTGGCCGAGGCGCACCACTTCGTTTCGCCAGTCCTCAAACTGATACTGGCTCAAATCGCCAAGAGGTTTTAGCAGCTTGAACACTTCCAGTGCCCCGTCGCTGGCTGGCCAAGTTGCAACACCGGTGATCAACGCCGTCAGGTAGAACTGTTGGCGCACCAGCGCGGGAGCACCAGTAGCGACGGAGCCATATTCGATAATGGCCCGCGAGCGCGCTCCCGCCAGATTCCATTCCAGCGGCAAATCCTCCGGCTTCGGCATCGCAGTAGAAATCTGTCCATAACCCCATTCCATCGTGCACACTGCGTTGACAAAGTTCTCTACCGCCAACATCGAATTCATAGTGTTGTGAACCATGATGAGCCCGTGAGGACCAACGCGCTCACGAGTCCACTCCATGAGTTCCAGAAGCTCATCGACATCCCAGTGGCCGGTCGGTGACAGCGCAAGGTTTCCGAGGCCCTTCGCAGCGGTGACTCCGTTCGATCCCTTTCCCATATGGAGCGGATTGTTGCAATAAAGCGGCTGGTTCCAGTCGTAATAAACGCCACCAAAAGGATAGCTTTTGAGCGCACGGTCCACACAAAGTTTAAAGTAGTCAAGCCAGCCCGACTTCAAGCACATCAGCGCCCCATAATTATAATTGGGCCGCAGATTGCCTTGGTCATCCGGTTTGTTGCCCCATTCTTCTCCCTTCTCTTTGAACTCTTTGGTCACCTGATTCAACTCGTGGTTGGAGAAATAGGGGAGCGCTTTGATGCCCTGTTGGTGGCAGTTTTCAATGACCTCCGCCATCTTTTTCATTTGTTCGGGGGGATAGGGTGGCCAGTCGCCGTCGTGCCAATAAAGTCCGTCATGGGTGGTATCGCCATCGTCGTGCAGCGTCATGGTGGTGACTCCCAGCGCCGCATTACGCTTGATCTGGTCCGCGGAAACCCATTTTCCGCCCTGAGGATCGAACGACCGCTCAAGCCATGGGTTGTGCCCCTGCCCGTCAAGGATCGGGATGCCCAGGTAATAGTCAAAGGCGTAGGAGCCCGTCGCCGTGACGTACCCTCCACGCGCCAGATTGAAGGTGGGGGCCAGATTCAGCGGATCAATGGAAATTTCCACGCCGGGCGGATCAACGCTCGGGTGGAGCGCCGCATAGCCGGCGCCGGATTGGCCCGCCACCTGATAATCCCATTGCCCAAGGGCGTCAGACGCGAACCATTCGATACCGTCAACGCCAGGGTTTGCCCACACCATGTAGCGGGGGATGTGGCGCGTTTCAAAAGGAACATCAAATTGCCTTCCGGGCCGGATTCTTCCCCAGGAACAGCTTCCGCTCTCCAATACTTCCGGACTGAAAGTTTCGGCGGCGTTAGGATTGTAACCATAATGACTGAAGGAAGGATCCAGCAGGCCGGATAGCACTGAAAGCCGCCGAATCTTAAGCCCTTGGGGGGGGAAATGAAATTCCTTGTGGATTTTGATGTGTCCCCATCGGTAGGTGTAACTTGTGCTGGTAACAATGCCTGAATCCTCGCCGTCACGGTTGAGGAGTCTAGTCCTGGCGGTCACCACGTCCCATTTGCCAGTCTTTGCAGTGGCCACAGATGGGGATGAGTCCGCAATGTCCGTGAAAACCTTCTGGCGGCGTTCTTTCTCGCCGATCTCGCCCGGTGGTTCATCTCCCCTGAGCTGAACCGAAGCGGTGAGCGGCCGCAGGAGTATATTGTCCACCTTGCGATGCATATGACCAATCTTCGTGATGGCGCCGCCTTTCTTCAAGTCATGTTCAATCGTGTAGTAACGAGTGGAAAGGATGAGCTTGCCCTGCGACTCGTCCCGCTCAACGGTATAAGGCTGAGGCCACCAGGTGGGTAATGAGCCTGAGAGCGGGCCGGTAGCGCCGGAAGAGGTTGAGCCCACGGTAGAAGCGCTGGAAGATCGAACTGTTTCGTCAAGCGCGCCGGAGGCGAGAACGGTTGTTCCGCCCAGTACGACAAACCCGGTTTCTAGAAACTCTCTACGCCCGATCTGCAACAGTTTAGACACGCCATCCCCTCTCGCCGTCCATCACTTGCTGAGCGGCTGCGCTTTCCCGACGGCCCATACGATTAATTGGAGGCGCGATTCCGCCGGAGCCGAAGCACCCAGGGATTGAACGCTCATCGTCGTGCCGCCGCTGTGCAGAGCAGCGGCATGATCCAGTTCCAGATCCGCGGTCTTCTTCCTGAACTTGTCAGCTACGTAAGCATTGTACCCCTTGCAGATGATGAATTCCCCAGCATTCATTTTCCGGATGGACTTGATCTGTTGTCCGCCGGGAAGCGTGATGATTAAACCATCCAGCGCCGCGTCCTTGGGGCCGTCGAACCGCAACGCGAACTGGAGGGGTTGGTCATCGTAGGGGTTTTTGATCGCCAACGGGTGGATTTGGTTATCCGCCTTAGCGGCGAGACCTATTTCCTTGACCGGCGAAAGGAGAAATGATTTTCCCCCTGTCTGCTCTAGATGGAATTTGAGGCCGAGGTCCATCAACTTCTGCTTGTCTTGTTTCGTGAATATCCCCGCTTTCCGCGCGTTTTCCCATTCCCGGAAGGCCTTGAAGATGGCCTCTTTCTCGCCGCTTTTCTCTACTGTGTTCTGATTCAAGCCCAGCATGTAGGTCGCGTTCCACCCAATGGACTTCGCCTCCAGATTCTCGGCGTCATACGGGGTCCAGTCCGCGCGGTACGTTTGTACTCCGAACGTGATGGGGAAGTAACTGCTGTCCCACTGGTAGCGGACATCCTTGCCTTCGATGCCCCACTGGTTCCCCACCGGATCGAACATATTCCTGTCCCCGCCGACGTTGCACACGCTCATGTAGTGCCAGGATCCCTCGGCGATGGTGGAACCCATGATCCGCAGATACCTGCCACCACTGAGCTGGTGATAAGTCTCAAAGAGCCTTTCGAGGAACACCTTGAAGGCGTAGTCACCTTGGTTCTGGTACATGCAACTCTCGAATCCGTCGAAATCCACGTATTCCATGCCCAAATCACTCAGGCGCTGCGCGTAATAGTCGGCGTAAGTCGTCATCAACTTCATATCAGGGATGAACCCGTGATAGCAGGTGATCTGGAGTTTCACCAGTTCGTCGCCCGCCGCGTGAGCCGAGGCATTGGTGCCAAACTGCCCGCGTTTGACATTCTGCAACGTCCAGGGTGCCGATCTCGTGACGCCGTCGTAGGTCAGTAGTTCCGCCCCGATTCGCAAGACATTCATGTTGTTGTCGTGCCAGGTGCCCTTTTCCGCTAGGAAGGAGGGATCCGTTACGGTGACGGCCGTTTCCGTGGAGGCCACGGCGCCGGCAAGCCTGGTTCGAAGCACGGTCTGTAGGTGCTCGCTGGGCACAGGGTGCACGTCGCTGCTCTTGGTCTGAATGAACATGCACAAGGTGTGCAGACCGTAGCGGATGCCGTGCTGTCGCGTCTGGTCAGTGAATTCCCGGATCGTCATCCGGCGGCCATCCGCAAACCCAACCAGCTTACCGCCCCAGTGGTCGGAGGGATCTAGGTAGAACTCGCCCATCCCTTCGTCTTGCACACTCTTCAGCCCGAGCGCGTCGGCGTAAGCGACAAGGTGGTCGTGGGGCCCGGTCCAGAAAATATCTGGCTGGTACGCGGCGGGATCCTTCACCCACTTGCCATCGATCACGGGGTGGGGCAGACCTTCCGCAAGAACAATGTTTTCGATCACCGAAAGGCCCAGGCTGTCGGGACAGGCATACAGGGCGACGGAAGAACCAATAAAGTCCACGTCTACGGGATCCACCGCCTGGTGGCGCGGTTGCGTTGTCGGAAGTCCGGGGATCACAGTGTAAAAAGTCGTGTAACTCTGGCGTCGGTCCCGGGCGTGGTAAGTAATCACCGAGCCCGAGTCGGGTTCGAGAAGGGCGCCGCTCTCAAACCCCATATGGAAATACTCCTGCGGGTGCGAATAGAACGCTACGTCATTGATGCCGTCTCCCCAATGGAGAACCGTTCCCCTTCCTTGTATTTCGCAGGGACAGGGTATTTCGCAGAGTCCGGAGAATGGATGTAGTAATACATCTGGCCAAAATCACTGTCCGCAGGTGGGCCTTGAGTGGTTTTGTCGGCCAGCGCCAGGATGCCAATCGCCCACTCGTCGTCGTGGACCACCCCAATGATGTCACCAATGGTTTTGGAGATTGTGGTGTGGATGGGTCCCCAAACAATGTTGTTTACCACGCCGCGCCGGTCGAGGGCGAGGAGTTGGAGACGGAAATACTTCTCCTTTTGAAGGAGCTTGATTCTGGCGGAAGCGTCGTTGGAATAGGCGAGCGTGAGCGTCTGCTGGCCAGGGTCGTACGCGGCGGAGGTCGGAAGGACGATCTTACCATCCTCCCAAAGCGAAAGGATCGGCGAGGGTTTTCCAGCGGTGATATATTCCTTACCCGACAGGCGGGAAGAAATAGAGGTGATGAGGCCGCGACCATCCACATTAATGCGCACATACGCGCTCTGGAGCGTCAAGACCGGGGCAGCTTGTGCAGCGCAGGCTGTAAGACAGGCAAGCAGTGCGGTAGCTAGGGTGAAAAGCACTTTTCTTTTCATTCTCTGTTTTCCCTTTGGATAGGTCACCCACCCAGGGCCATGCGCACGTACTCAGCGCGTCCAGCGCGCTTACAGCGGTGGGAACTAAGGAAGAGCATGGGTTCAGCCTGATATCGCCACGCAACCGGAGCAATATCATCCTCGATGGGTTGGACGAGCCTTAATTCGCACCACAGGCCCTACAGGGTTGACCGACTGCAGGTCCCACTCGCCCGGCGTGACGGCAGCGAGATGAAATTCACGGTTCACATCCTGCAACCCCGCTTTCAAACTCTCGGGAAATGCATTGCTTTGCCGGGCAGTCTCCCATTGCTTGATCACTTCGAGAATCTCCACTTTCATCTTATCCATGCTGGCCACGCCGCCGGAAGTCTGGTTCGCCTTGCTCTCGAAACTGGTCGCCAGCGCAAACCCAGCATCGTACCCGGCTGCCCGGGCGCAGAGCCACTCAGCATCTTCCGTCGTGGTTTCCGCGCGCACGGAAAACCATCCGAGCATGCGTGGAATCAGGTTGCGCGTATAGAAGAGCTGGTTTTTCAGCCGGTAGAGCGTCTGGCTCTGGCGGAAGCCGGCGTACCACGGCTCGCCCCAGTTGTACCGGGTGGCGATGTGCCAGGTGAAATGATGGGGATTGCTGGCGTCGTTAATTACGTGCCCATGTAACTCCGGCGAGAGCGCGTCGTACCATGCTTTCGTGAACAACGAGCACCCGTATTGGCCCATTCCGGTGGACCAGTTGCCTTCCAACCCGTCAAACGAAAGCTGGGTTGCGCCAGTGTGATTGCAGAAGGCCGCAATATTGCTCGCCACCTCTTGCCCGAGCGCGGCGTCGGTGAGAAACACCTTGTAATCGTGATCCATCAACTTGCCGACGGCATCGCCTTCTCCGTGTGCCCCGGCTTTTGTGCCCCACGCGCCTCGTCGGCATTTTAGCAATCGCCACGGCGCTTCGGCCGACACGCTTTCGTACTGAACCAATTCCTCCCCGATGGCGACTGTGTTCATATCGGTTTTTTCCTGAAACCATATCGGGTCGGCAACCGGGAGTTCCGTCTCGGCCGCGTCGACACCGGCGATGAGTTCGCTCGTGCCGATGCGGGCCAATCGCGGGTCCGGTTTAGGCGTTACATAGGGATCGTTCGGGGTAATGAAATTGGAGAGAGTGTGGAATCCGATGCCGATACCGGCCTTGCGGGCCTTCTCCACGCAGTCGCGGAAGCCGTCCCAGCCCTGCGGGAACAAGCCGGGCTTGAGCTTGAAATGTCCCCAGGTTTCGAACGGCGAGCTGTGGTAGAGATACTTCAACCCGGCCCGCTGCGTCATCTCTATGGCCCGGTCAATCGTGCTCTCGCCAAAATCCACGATGAGATACGACGCGGTCGCCCCCGGGGCCATCTTCGCCCACGTGCCGTCCATCATCGGGTGCGGCAAACCTTCCGCCACTTCGATTTCGCCAAGGATCGCGAGCGCCTCCGATGCCGGGCCGGCGAACAACGCGATCTTGCTGCCCACCACACCCCCATCGTCAAACGGCAGGGCGACGAACTTCTCGTGTCCCCAATTGTTGATGACGCGCTGCCGGTCGCGGCTCCGGCAATACGCCTGCAAGGTGCTGCCAAAGGGCGTGTGCTTCGCCGTGTCGCCGCGNNCTCAACTCGTCGGGCAAGCCGGGATAGCTGCCGGTGTCGTCGGCCGGAGGGTCATCAGGTTCGATGTCGCTCTCTTGGGAGGGATACCCCCCCAGCGTCTTGGTGTTGAGCGCCTGAATACCCACGGCAAACTCGGAATCACGCACCACGCCCACCACCTCGCCCACCAAATCGCCAATCGCGATCGGGTAGGGCCCCCACAGCGCCAGTTCGACCTGATGAGTGGTGCGCAACTCGGTAACCTCGAACGTCAAGTGCGCCGGCTTGGCGCGCACCGCTACCACCGCCGTTGCTCCAATACCGTCGAAGCCGAGCGTCAAGGTGTTCCCCGCCGCGTCCCAAGTCGAGTGATTCGCCGCATGCAACTTACCGGCCGCGCGTAAGCTCATTACCGGCGCTGCTTCGCCGGGCGCGAGGTAGTGGCGCCCGTTGCCGGTGATGGCGCTGAACGCCCCCGTCTTGTCGATACTAAAGGCGGCCGCTCGAGTTTTCAGCGTCAGCAGGGCACCGGAGGGAGCAGGTGTGGTGACAGCAGACTCCCCGCTGCCGGATATTGCGGGGCGGGAGGTAAGTACTGCGGCAGCACCCGCACTCATAACCGAATGCAGAAACTGGCGTCGGCCAACGCTCATAGGAACCCCTTTCGTGTGCTTGGGAATTCATGCTGAGGACGGTAAGCAATAGACGTCCTGGATTATCAGAGCCTGAGGAGCTCCCCCGATGTCCCGGGAGAGCTCCCCACTCGCCACTAGAAGCTAATGCGCAGCGCCACTTGGATAATGCGCGGCATCCTGTCGGCGGTCAGTTGGCCAAAGGCAGTGTTTGATTGTGCGCCCGTGGTGGGGTTGAAGTTGGCGGTGGTATTAACGCTGGAGAACGAGGGGTGGTTCCACGTGTTGTACATTTCGCACCGCAGTTGACCCGTAACTCTTTCTTTTACGATAGGAATCATCTTGGTCACGGCAATATCCCAGTTGTTCATGCCGGGGCCGTAGAACTCAGGGGTCCAGCCGTTCCCGATGTACTGGGTGGTCAGCGGAGCCCCGGCAGTGTATACCGAGGGCAGAGCCCAGACGCTGGTATTGAAGAATTGATTGAAGGTGCGCTGGCTCTTGGGGAGTACCGCGTTGCCGGTGCGGATAACCTTCGCTCCGTCGCCTCCACCGGTAATGTTCTCGCCGTTCGTCGTGCTCAGGCTGATACTGGTGGGAACACCAGAAATGAAGCTGGCGATACCCGAGATTTGCCAGCGATCGAGCACGCCGCGGCTGAACAAGTTGTTCCAGTGGTCGCTTGCCTTGGGCAGATTCCAAACCCAGTTCGGGACCAGCCGGTTCGCCATATTGACACTCGTGGGCCCGTACTGAAGGTTGCCGGGTAGGTACGTGTTGGACCAATTGTCATCCAGCGACTTGGACCACGTGTAGGCAGCCCCATAGGCCAAGCCGTGCGACATGCGGCGTTCGAGCGTCACTTGGAGTGAGTTGTAGTTCCCGTTATCGCCCCAAGCGCTGAAGTTGACGCTCGAATATCCCGGGTACGGGCGAAAGTAATTGTCCGCCAGGGGGGTACCCGTAGTCGGATCCTGGTTCTGGGGCAGGAACTCCGCGCCGTAGGGCACCTCATTGAGATTCTTGGTATACGAATTGTTTCGGTTGAGGTTTGCCACGTAAGCCACGCTCAGAACGCTACTGAAGCCTAGCTCACGCTGGATCCCAAGGTTCCATTGCAGCGTATAGGGCATCTTGGCGGCGTGATCGTACCAGGTCAACGTGGATGGCGATACTGAACCCGCAGTCGCATCGAAGGTCGCCACATTGCCATAATACTGTGTCGGGTAGTAGATCGACGGCGGGTTGATAATTACGCCGTAGATGGTACCAGAATACGTTCGCTGATTTTGGTACTTCCCAAACCCGCCACGGATAGCCGTTTTNNGCCAGGATACGCCGATGACGTTACCGGGACAGCGCCTGGAGCTGGGTTACCCACGCCCGGGACAAATCGGTTGTAGTAAGCAGCGGGGTAGATTTGTCCATTGAGAGGATCTTCCATCATCCGTTGTCCGCTGACGAGCACGGGTTGAAACAGCGGCGGCGCGTTCGACGCACTGTACAGGCTAGGCACGAAGATTGCGCCATCCTTACCGGCAATTCCTTGCGGACGATCATAGGTGAATCGGACCCCATAACTCAGAGACAGCTTCTTGGTGGCTTGCCAATGGTCCTGTGCATACCATTCAAGTCTATTCGCATAGTTCCTATCGTCAATGCGCGCGGTAACGTTCGAATAACTAACAAAATAACCCAGCAGCGCCTCGGCGTAGGAATAGCCGGCATTATAGGGGTCGGACGGGTTGGGATCGGAGAAGCTGAAGGCTCCCGCAATGGCTCCACTTCCACCATGGTGGGGCTGGTCTTGGAATTCGGAATCGACATAGATACCGAATTTGAGTTGGTGCCTGCCGCGGATGTAGGTGAGATTATCAGAGTACGAGTAGCCCCTCGGATTAACATCTTGCAGTGGCAAGCGGCTGATGTAAGAGAAGCTCGGCCCGTACGTGAAGCTCATGGCCGGCATGAGGTTTAGCGGATTGTTGGCAGGATAGGGCTGTGGAAAACTAATCCCGTTGCTCGACATCGTGAACTGGTTCAGAGTCGACTGCGGCAAGACGTTATACTCATATTGCCTCATATAACCGATTGCAAACTCGTTAACCAGGTGCGGGTTGAAAGTGTAGGCGAGGTTGAGCTCAAATCGCTCGACCCTGAGGTCATACGAATCTGTACCGTTCATCCAACCGCTGTAAATTGCCGGCTCGGAACGTCCCGTGGATCCCACATATGACCGCTGCCAGCGACCGAAGATATGCCACTTTTCACTTGCGGCATAGTCGATGCGCAACGATTCCATGTTGGTGGGGTTGTCGTTGCTGTCATTGATCACGTAATTGTAGCTGCCGTTGCTGATGGCGGTGTTGGTGAAGTTCGGCATCGGGAAAAAGTTCATCACCTTTTGCATCGTCGCGTTCTGGCGCGACGCCGGCACCACATAAGCCGGATTAAACGCTTTACCTGTAAGCGGATCGAGCACGGTAACGTGGGTCGTCGTCCCAGGAACGTAGCTGTTGGTGAAATCGCCGGTCCGCTCCGCGGCCGTAGGCATCAAATACGTTCTCGGCCCGGCCGGCACGGTGCTCGGCTCGTCGTCTAAGTCCGCAAAGAAGAAGAGCTTATTGCGTAACTTGGACACATGAGGGACGTAGATCGGACCGCCCAACGTGCCGCCGAAGGTGTTGTAACGATAACGGCTTCGCTTCAGGCCGAGGCGGTTATTGAAAAAGTCGTTGGCGTTCAAGTCTTCGTTACGGAGGTAATAAAAAAGGTTGCCGTGCAAGTCCGTACTGCCCGATTTTGTCGTCACGTTGATCACGGCGCCGCTTACGCCGCCATATTGAGCCTCGTAATTGGCAGTAAGAACCTTCACGTCCTGGATGTTGTCCATCGTGGTGGTCGAGGAATCCGACCCGTAGTTGCCGACACTTGAGAAGACACCATTCGTATTGACGTTTACCGCCTGCGGATGAGCGTCACCATTGAACAACACTTGTGCGGAGCCCGTCGAGAATGAACCATTGCCCTCACCCAAGTATGTCGAGCCAGGCAGCGTCCGAACCAGGGCCATGTAATCCCGTCCAATGGAAGGGAGCGCGGCCATCTGGGAATCGGTTACGACCGCCGATTGGTCCGAACTGGTGGTCTGTACCCGCGTTGCGTCGGCCGCAACGGTGACGACCGCCTTCGTCGATCCAAGCCTCAGTTGCAAGCTACCCGCATCGATTCGATCCGCCGCAAGAACCGCGATCCCGGTCTGTTCAAATTTTTCGAAGCCCTCTTTCTCTACCGAGAGCGTGTAAGTGCCCGGCAAAACCTCAGGAAACACAAAGTAACCACTATTGTCCGTCTGGATGGTCTGGTGGGCGGTGGTCAGTAGATTCGTCACCGTAACATTGGCCCCGGGTATCGAAGCACCCTGTTGATCTATAACTCGGCCGCTGATCAGCCCGTGGCTTGCCTGACCGAACGCTGTTCCGGCCGGCAGCAACAGCACCAATCCCCACATCAGCAGGGTGAGTGCAAAAGCCCGAGCGTCCATCTCAAACAAACCCTTTAACCTGGTATCTGCCATAATCACACTCCTCTCATGAGTGAATGTCCCCGACCCGGCGCCAAAGTACATAACCTACAGGAAAAGAAGCGAGCCTGCTTCAGAGTCTGCGTAAAAACCTACCAATTCTGTGGAGCGCACGCCCAGCGCCCCCAAGAGATATATCACCGAGTTAATGCACATCAATTAGCAACGCGAAGCAAAATCTGTAAAGTAACATGGGGTAAATAGGCGATAAGCTACCCCCAAATCGTGGCCGACCCGTAAACCTCATATTGGTTATCATTTGAGTAGAAAGATAGGCATGGAAGGTGTTACAGTTACGTAACCGTTACGAAGGCGGGGTGTATATGTCCGAACCCCAAGCTACAGAACGACCCCAGGATGTTTCGAAGGAGACAGTGCTTGCGTCGCTCCAGACGGTCTTGCATAGTAAGACATTTTCCCACAGCCCCTCACTCCGGCAAGCTCTTGAGTTTATTGTACGAGCCAGACTCTCTTCACCGCTAGAACCCATTAAGGAATACACCATTGCGACGGAAGTGCTCGGTCGGACAGGTGACTTTGATCCTAAGGCGGACAACATAGTTCGCGTCCAGATGCACCGCCTCAGGGAGAAGCTTGAGGAGCACTACTTGACGGAAGGCCGGGCAGAGCCGATTCGGATTGTGATCCCGCTGGGACAATACAGCCCTGAATACGTGAGGAACACGTCGGCAGCGCCACCCAATACCACAGAAGCTCCAGAAGCACTTGGCGCCTCGTCGGTGAAGAAGATACGCCTGGACTGGCGCTGGTGGGTCATTCTTGCCTTGGTGATCGGCAATGTGATTCTGGCGGTCAGCCTGCTCAGGCGGTCGCCCAAGCTTCCTTCCGCTTTCAGCTTCTTGTGGCAACCGTTCCTTCTGTCCAGTAATCCCCCGTTGATCGTCTACGCGAATGCTGCCTTCTTGGTAAGCACGCGAGGCAATTTCTACTTTTACGACCCGCCTACGGTTCTTTCCATGCCGATGGGGAGCCGAGTTCCGACTTTGGGCAACCAAGATTTTCCTGCCGCAAGGGGGGAAGAAGCCGGACCCTTCTATTATTTCGACTCTTACACGGGTTCTGGCGAACTCGTTGCAGCCGCTAGGATTGGTGAGTTTTTTGCCAGTTATGGCGAACCTTTTCTTATCAAACGAAGTCGGATCGCTTCGTACGAGGATGTCAGGAACCAAAATGTGATTTTTCTGGGCGGCACCGGTCAGGATCTGATCCTGAGGAATTTGCCCCTCCAGCAGGAATTGGTATTTGTATCAGCCCCTCCAGACCAAATTCCCATGGGCTCCTATATTCAAGATCTGAATCCCCCGCCGGGACATCCTGCGACGTACAGACTTCAACTGGCCCCTTCCACAGGGGCCATTCAGGTTGAATATGGATTGATCAGCCTGCTTCCTGGTGTTTCCGCAGGTCACGATGTTCTGGTCCTTGCCGGCATCACCACTCTCGGTAGCCAGGCAGCGGCCGAGTTCGTAACCTCCGCCCGAGGCATGGCGGCTCTGGAGGCAATGCGAGCCGCGACGCCAGCGACAGTCCGCTCGCGTATTCTCCAGGCACTGCTTGAGGTCGAAGTCCGTGATGGAGTTCCGCTGGATGTCAAGTGCCTCTTCGTTCGCGATTTGAACCACCCTGCGCGTTAAGGGTTGCCGGTAAAAGCCTCGGGTGGCGAAGCCCTTGGCCCTTCCCCTATTCACTGAGACAATTGCTGAAAAGGCCCGTTGACCACAGCGCCGGTTTGCTGTAAAAGAATCCGTGGTCATTTGTGGGCCGGAGAAGAACAGATTGCTGCATCGAGGTCCGGGAAGAAGCCTGGCAGTTGCGGTCGCGACGGCGCTGCTTCTATTCCTCAGCGCCTGCCGCCACCACGAGCCGGAGCGGGTGACATTGCCGCCGCGCGACGCCAACGTCCTGCTCATTACTCTCGACACCACCCGCGCCGACCACCTGAGCGGCTACAACCCGCACGGCGCAAGGACTCCGCACTTGGATTCATTGGCCGGGCGTGGCGTGCTGTTCATGCACGCCACCGCTCAGGTGCCGTTGACCCTTCCCTCGCACGCCTGCATCATGACCGGCTCGTACCCGCCGGTCCACAAGCTGCGCGACATGGAGGGCTTCGTTCTTGACAAGTCCCACCCCACCATCGCCTCGCTCACCCAGGCGGCGGGCTTCCGAACGGCGGCCTTTGTCGGCTCGCGGGTGCTGGCGAAACACTTTGGCATTTCCCAGGGGTTTGATACCTACGACGACGACATGGGCGCCGAAGCGAAGGAGGGATCCCTTCCCGGCGATTTGCCGGAAAGACGCGCCAGCGTGGTGACGGACCGGGCGCTCGACTGGTTGAAGAAGAATCTCCAGGGAAAGTTCTTCCTCTGGGTACACTACTATGATCCCCATGCGCCCTACGACCCTCCCAACCCCTATAAGCACCAATATGCGAAAAGCCTGTACGACGG
>PLWR01000612.1 GCA_003165615.1 Acidobacteriota bacterium
CTCTTAGAACAAATTTACCCTGGGTTATAATGGGTGGGCATTATCGTGAAATCCTACGCACCGCAGAGGCGCTGAGACGCAGAGATAAGTCCACGCTGGCAGACCAAATCTCCTTGTCTCCTCATTGTTGGGTGTACTATCCTGAATGGTTTCGGTACTTAAGTCTGGCGACTTAAATGCTCGGTGATAAGAAATCGAACAAGGGAGGGTTGTTTTGCCCATGACAGCTTATAACGGAAACCCTGTCCCGCCGGAAGGCCAAACCATTACTTACGTGGACGGCGGGTTTGTAATTCCCGAAAGACCGGTGATTCCCTACATTGAGGGTGACGGAACCGGCCGCGACATTTGGAAAGCCTCGCAACGGGTATTCGACGCAGCCGTGGAGAAAGTCTTCGGCGGCAAGCGGCGCATTGTCTGGTACGAGGTATTTGCGGGAGAAAAAGCCTTTCGACAGTTCGGTGAATGGCTGCCGCAAGGCACGCTCGACGCCATCAAAGAATTTCGCATTGCCATCAAAGGCCCGCTCACTACTCCAGTGGGTGGCGGCATTCGCAGCCTGAATGTGGCGCTGCGGCAATTGTTGAATCTCTATGCCTGCTGGCGGCCGGTGAAATTTATCCCCGGCGTTCCCTCGCCCGTCCGTCGCCCGGAAAAGATGAACATCATCATCTTCCGCGAGAATACCGAAGACGTTTACGCCGGCATCGAATGGCGCGAAGGAACTCCCCAGGCGAAGCGGTTGATCGAGTTTGTAAATGCCCTGCTGAAGGAAGACAACAACAAGAAGCAGGTGCGGCCTGACTCCGGCGTGGGGATCAAGCCGATGTCGATTACAGGCACCAAGCGGCTGGCGCGCCGCGCCTTGCAATATGCCATCGCCAATGGCCTGAAGACGGTGACCCTGATCCACAAGGGCAACATCATGAAATTCACCGAAGGCGCATTTCGCGATTGGGGCTACGAATTGGCCAAGGAAGAGTTTCGCTCCCAAATTGTAACCGAGCGTGAGAGCTGGATCCTGGGGAACAAAGACAAGGACCCCAACCTGTCCGTGGAAGCCAACGCCGCCATGGTAGAGCCCGGCTTGGAAATGGCGAACGAAGCCTTCCAAAAGCAGGTCGCCAAGGAAGTAAAAGAGTGCCTTGATGGGATTTACTCCACGCACGGCAAGGGGCAATGGAAAAACAAGATTCTGGTGAACGACCGCATTGCGGATTCCATGCTGCAACAAATCTTGACCCGGGCGGAGGAATACCAGGTGGTCGTCACCCCGAACCTGAATGGCGACTACCTTTCTGACGCCTGCGCCGCCCAAATTGGCGGGCTGGGCGTGGCGCCGGGCGCCAACATCGGCGACGGCTTTGGAGTGTTTGAGGCCACGCACGGCACGGCTCCCAAGTACGCCGATAAGGATGTGATCAATCCCGGCGCGGTGATTCGCTCCGGTGCGTTGATGTTTGAGTTTATGGGTTGGCCCGAGGTCGGCAAGCTGATTGAAGACGCCCTGGCCAAAACCATCGTGCAGCACCGCGTGACTTACGACCTGGAGCGGCTGATGCAGATGGAAGGCATCAAGGATGTGCAGACGCTCGGCACCAGCGGGTTCGCCGGGGCGATTATTGAGAACATGTAGAAGATCGGGTGATCGGTAGATCGGGTGATCGGTTGAACAAGATGCCACTCGCCTTGAGGGCTTGGTTGTTCACCCGATCACCCGATCACCGGATCTCCCGATATCTTGGGAGGCCATCATGCGTAAAAAGGTTACCGTAATCGGTGCAGGAAACGTGGGTGCGACGCTCGCGCATCGCCTTGTGGACAAGCAACTCGCTGACGTCGCTTTGATTGACATCCTGGAAGGCGTCCCGCAAGGCAAGGGATTGGACTTGCTGGAAGCGGGCCCGATTGGAGGCTACGACGTCAAGATCAAGGGGACCAACGATTACAAGGATACGGCCAACTCCGACATCGTGGTAATGACGGCGGGCTTTCCACGCAAGCCCGGCATGAGCCGCGACGACCTGCTGAAAGCGAATTTCGAGGTGGTGAAGGCCGCCATTGAGCAGGCGGCGAAGCACTCACCGGACGCGATTTTGATTGTGGTGACAAATCCGCTCGACGCCATGGTGCAGACGGCTTTCCGGGTAAGCGGTTTCCCCAAGAATCGGGTGATCGGCATGGCGGGAGTGCTCGATTCCGCGCGCTACCGGACGTTCCTCGCCGAAGCCTTGAATGTTTCCGTGCAGGATGTGGAGGGCTTGGTGCTGGGTGGCCACGGCGACACGATGGTTCCCGTGCCCAGTTATACCACCGTGGCGGGAGTGCCGGTTTCGCAGCTCATGCCCAAGGAGCAGCTCGACAAGATCATCGACCGCACGCGCAAGGGCGGCGCGGAAATTGTAAACCTGCTGAAGACCGGCAGCGCCTTCTATGCGCCCTCCGCCGCCGTGGCGCAGATGATCGACGCCATCTTCAATGACCGCAAGAAAGTCCTTCCCTGCGCGGCTTATCTTGAAGGTGAGTACGGAATCCACGGGCTGTTCGTAGGCGTCCCCGTAAAGTTGGGCGCGACAGGCATCGAAGAGATCGTCCAGATCAAGCTGACGCCGGAAGAGCAGGCCGCGCTCGAGAAATCCGCCGCCGCAGTTAAGGAGTTGGTGGGGATTATCGGGGTGTAGTGGCGGGGCTTTCCACTTGCAAGCAGGCAGAAAGCAGTAGCAGTCGTAGCGCCTGTTTGGTAGGTCCGCGGCTCGTCCCCAAGTGGCAACAAGAAACCGCGGCCCTACCAAACAGGTGCGCTACGCCTCCGCCTACTTCACTTCCACAATCTTCACTGAATTCATGACCACGGGAGTTTTGGGGCGGTCGTTCCCGCCTTTCGGGGTGTTTACGATCTTGTCCACCACGTCCATACCCTTTACGACCTCGCCAAAGATGGTGTGATGGTTATCGAGCCAATCCGTCGGCGCTACGGTGATGAAAAACTGCGAACCGTTGGTGCCGGGTCCGGCGTTGGCCATGGCGAGGCGGCCGGGGCGGTCGAAAGAAAGATCTTTCGAAAACTCATCCTGGAAGTTGTATCCGGGCCCACCGGTGCCAGAGCCGAGCGGGCAGCCTCCCTGAATCATAAATTTCGGGATTACGCGGTGGAAAACCAAGCCGTCATAGTAAGCCCGCTTGCCCCGCTCACGGGTCTTGGCATCCACAAATTCCTTCGTTCCATTCGCGAGCCCTACAAAGTTCTGGACGGTCACCGGCGCCTTGTCGGGGAAAAGCTCGCAGGTAATTTCGCCCAGGGTCGTATCAAAAACTGCATAGTGGCCCGGCTTCAAATCGCTCATGAATTCTCCTCTTCTTCGCCTGTAGCGGCGGTCTCTGACCGCCGGTCGGCGGCCAGAGACCGCCGCTACAGGGCAATACGCGACAAATCAAGTCGCGCTCTATAGAAAACCTTCATTTCGCAGGTATTGTTGGTTTGCTCGTAACAACGGGCGCGGGCGGCACAATCACTGCGGTTTTGATGGTGTCGAGCAAGGGAAAAGACTTTTCGAGGTACGCTTTGCCCTCACTTTGAATCCGGCCCTGGTCAGGACCACTACCATTGGGCGCGCCCTCCCCATATCCACTGTAAAGCTCCTGTACAACGTCCATACCGCTCGTGACCTTGCCGAAGGGAGAGAATCCCATGCCGTCGAGACTCGTGTTATCGCCCAGGTTGATGAACAACTGGCTGGTGCGAGTGTTGGGACCACTCGTCGCGAAGGTGAGCATTCCGCGTGTGTTGCTTTGGGTGACAGGGTCATCGGCAATCTTGGCGCTTTCCCAGACGTGGGAAACTTCCGGCCGGGCGCTAATGCCGAATTGGACTACAAACCCGTCAAGCACGCGGAAGAACGCCGCGCCATCAAAGAAGTGATATTTCACCAGGTTGTAGAAGCGATCGGCCCCGCGGGGCGACCAGGCGCGCGTCACCTCAACAACAAAATCCCCTTTGCTGGTGGTGAACTTGGCATCGAAGACGGCAGGTGCTTGCAGTTTGAGCGACCCCGGGTTGAGCAGCGAGGCGCTGCTCTTCGGCGCGGTCGTGGTTGGGTGATTTGCGGAGCTGGTGGTTTTCTTCGTTGTCGAAGTCGCTTGGGGAGCTGCCCAGGCGGATGCGGTCAATGGCGCCAAAGCGAGCGCTGCCACCATCAAAACTAAAATGGTTTGCTTCTTCATACACCCTCCAAAGTATTTATACCGTGCCTCACCGGCGCGGCATGAACAGCGGGTGTAGCGCGTCTACACCCTCCAGAGCTTTCGCATTTCAGCGGGCAGCCTGCATCTG
>PLWR01000384.1 GCA_003165615.1 Acidobacteriota bacterium
CCGCGCTGGAAGAAAGGCCAGCCTCCCCACAGAACCACTGGGGTTGCCAGGACCAACTCAATCCAGGCAAGCAGCCTCGGGGCTATGGCGCGCCCAAGGGATTGCCTTCCCATCATGGCGGACATCGCCAGGATAATGAGCGGCGCCGTTAGCGCCAGGCTGATCCAAAATCGCCGCGTCATCAGGCGGAGTTCCGGGTTGGTATCATCTCCTCCCGTGACGGTGAGGGGTTCGAGCGCCATGCCGCATTTGGGACATGCGCCGGGGCCGTGCTGGCGGACCTCCGGATCCATCGGGCAAGTGTAGATGGCGTCTGAATTCGCTGCCGGCAGCGTGATGCGGTCCGAAAGTGGGGCGAGGAATTGTTGGGGGTTGGCCCGGAACTGTTCCAGGCAAGATTCGTTACAGAAATAGAATCGCTGGCCCTGGTATTGACAGGAACCCGCCGCATCTTCGGGAGTTACCTCCATGCCGCATACAGGGTCAATCACGCAAATGTACCTCAAATCGATATTATGCCAGCTTGGGGCAAAGCGACAAGTGAGGCATACTGAACTATGGTGCCCCTATGTTAAAATCACGGCATTGCAGAAGTAAGGAGGGGTTGATGGCAAAGAAAACTGGGTTAGCGAAAGCGGCGGAGAAAGTTGACCCTGCGGTGGCGGCAACGCTGACGGGGATAATCTATCAGGCCAAACTGTTTAACCGGCAGGCAAGGGTTAACGTGCCGGAGGAAGAAGTGGTGGTGGAAGTCATCAGCCTCTGGCGAATTGTGACGGACGCATTGAATAATGATTCGCTTCCTGTCACCAACGCCTAGGGACTGCCAGGCATTTACTGGAAGTTTTCACCCTACGGGTTTGATCCTCGCGCGAGATCCAGAACGAAGTTCTGGATGCGGGAGTCGTTCCAGTCAGTGGCGCCCACCACTTTTTCCGCCACCAGGCCGCGGCGGTCCAGGATGTAAGTTTCCGGGAATTGAAATGTCCCATAGCGGGCCGAGAGCGCGCGCTCCGGATCGCGTCCAATGGGATAGGAGATGTGGTTCTGCTGGATAAAATCCTGAAGCGTCTTCTGATCCTCATCGACGCTGATGCCCAGTACAATCACCCCGCGGTCCCGCATTTTCTCCGCGAACCGTTCCAGGCTGGGCGTTTCTTCGACGCAAGGCGGGCACCACGTGGCCCAGAGGTTCACCACCACGACCTGCCCACGGTAGTTTTTCAAATCCATTGAACCGGAAGGAAGAGCGGGCACAGAGAAGTTCGGGGCGCTGTCGCCGATCGCCACGGGGCGCGCCTGGTGCATGCGCAGTGCGAAGTAAGCGGCTGCCCCCAGAATTGCGATCAGGATTGTAGCTTTGACGGCGTTGGTTTTGCTCATCTCAGAGTCGTCTATTATAATGCATTGGGTGATCGGGCCATCGGGTCATCTGGCCATTTACAAAAACAATTTACTCAATAACCCAATGGCGCTGCTACTCCTTGATTCAATGGCCCGATGACCCAATGACCCGATGACGCGATTGTGGATTCAGTGGATGAGTAAGAGCCATCGAGAACGGGTTTCGGCGATCATTCCGGCCCGCAACGAAGAGGTCAACATTGCGCGGGTGGTGAGGTCGCTCGCGAATCAACGCGGCCTTCGAGAAATTCTGGTGGTCGATGACCAGTCGGCCGACCGGACAAAGGAGATTCTGGCCGCCTTGGAAGTGGAGATTCCTCGCCTTCGCACTTTGCCCGTGGAGTCATTGCCGGAAGGTTGGCTGGGGAAGACGCACGCCGTAGCACAGGGAGCGCGGGCGGCCACCGGGGAATGGCTGCTTTTCACCGACGCCGACACCGAACACCTTGCGGGAAGCCTGGATGAACTCCTGCAACGGGCGGAGGATGAGGGGGCCGATCTCTTATCGCTTTCGCCGGGACAGGAAACCCCGACATGGTGGGAGAAATCTGTCATTCCCCTCGTCTATGTGAAACTGGCATCCCTCTTTCACTTTGAGGAGGTTTCCGATCCGCAATCGCCGGCGGCCGCAGCGAACGGGCAGTACGTGCTTGTGCGCAGGGGAATATACGAGCGGAGTGGCGGGCACGAGGCGGTGAAATCGGAGATTCTTGAGGATGTAGAACTGGCGCGGCGCATTAAAGCGCTGGGGGGAAAGCTGCTATTCCTGCCGGGAGCTCAATGGGTTCGGACGCGCATGTATCAGAGTTTTCGTGAGATGTGGCAAGGCTGGACCAAGAATCTATATCTTCTTTACGGTGGAAACCTTTCCAGGATGCTGGCGACGGTCGCCTCGCTTTGGCTTTTGGATGTGTTCCCGGTACTGGCTTTCATGGCGGTGTGTGTTTGGGTCGCCTTGATGCGCGCCAATGGCGCCGCCATTCTGTTGGCCGTAAGTCTATTCTTGCTGGCGCTGGCGCGCCAATGGAAGTACGGGCAGGTGCTGGCGCATTTGGGATTTGACCCGGCCTTGGCGAACTACCAGCCGATTGGCGCCGCGTTGTTGGGCGCGTTGGTGCTGAATTCGGTGCGCGCCCATCGCGCCGCGGGCAACATCGAATGGAAAGGGCGTCGTTACGCCACGAAAGGAAAGGGATGATCTACGTTACGCGTCGAGCGGAGTTTTCCGCCTCGCATTACTATCACAATCCGGATTTCAGCCCGGAGGAGAATCGGCGGATCTTCGGCAAGTGCAATAATCCGCTCGGGCATGGCCACAACTATATTGTGGAAGCAACGGTGAGGGGCGCGATCAATCCCACCACGGGCATGGTCCTGGACCTCAAGGAATTGAAGGTTTTGCTGGAGCAGGAGGTCATTCAGTTGATGGACCACAAATTCCTGAATAAGGAAGTTCCAGCCTTCGCAGAAAAGAACCCCACCACGGAAAACATCGCGGTGGTGATTTGGAATCTGCTGGCGCCGAAACTTGCGCACGGTGAGCTGCATCGAATCAGGGTGTACGAGAATCCGGACCTCTTCGCGGATTACTACGGGGAATGATGGTTTACCTGACGCGGCGTTACCGATTTTCAGCCGGGCATCGGTTGCACAACGATGCTTTGAACGCGGAAGAGAACCGCCGTGTCTACGGGAAATGCAACAATCCCAATGGGCATGGGCACAACTATCTCCTGGAAGTCACGGTCAGGGGCGCAATCGATCCGGCTACCGGCATGATTTTTGACCTGGTGGCACTGGACGGAATCGTCGCGGAGCGTGTGCTTGACAAGTTTGATCACAAAAACCTGAACCTGGACATGGACAACTTTCGCACGCAAGTCCCCACGACTGAGAACGTCTGCCTGGAGATTTATAAACTTCTGCGCGGTCCTTTGGAGGAGGCAGGGGCGGAGCGCGGCCTGCTTCTTGAGCGCGTGCGGCTGGAAGAGACCAGCCTGAATTCATTTGAATTTATGCCCGAACGAGCCGGCCGCAGGAAGGGAAAGGGGTGAGGATAATCATGAAAGCAGATGAGCTGGAAAATCTCGAGGAACTGGAAGCGGCTGCTTCCACTGATCCCATCGCGGGAGCGGTCCGTAAGCTGATTGCGGAAATTGGTGAGGACCCGGATCGCGAGGGCATCCTGAATACTCCGGCGCGCGTGGCGAAGTCCCTGCGGTTCCTCACCAGTGGCTACCATCAGGACATCGACAAGGTGTTGAACGGCGCGCTTTATTCGGTGGCGTATGACGAGATGGTGATTGTGAAAGACATCGAGATTTTCAGCATGTGCGAACATCACTTGCTTCCGTTCTTCGGGCGTTGCCATGTGGCATACGTTCCCAATGGCAAGGTGATTGGCCTCAGCAAGATACCCCGCATTGTCGACGTCTTCGCGCGACGGCTGCAGGTTCAGGAGCGCCTGACGGTGCAAATCGCCGAGACCATCATGGAGAAGGTCAAACCGCAAGGAGTCAGCGTCATTGTGGAGGCGCGCCACCTCTGCATGATCATGCGCGGCGTCGAAAAGCAGAACTCCATCGCCGTGACCTCCCACATGCTAGGGGTTTTCCGCGAGTGTGAAGGGACGCGCTCCGAATTCTTACGGTTATTGAAAGAGCGTGCCTAAAAGAAAGCAAGCCTCTGGAGGTTTGCCTCTTCGCACCGGAAACGCCAACCCATGAGAAAACTTGAAGGCAAGACAGTTCTGATAACTGGCGCGAGCCGGGGGATTGGCTTGGCCATCGCGCGGGCCCTGGATGGTGAGGGCGCCAAGCTTATTCTGGTGGGGCGAAATCGCGGCCCGCTGGGGCGCGCTGCGGCGCAGATTCCCGGCACGGTGATGAGCATGCCCGCGGATGTCACCAGGCCTGCTGACGTGAAACGGCTTTTCGCCGCGGTGAAGAAGCAAGTCCGCCGGCTCGATGTTTTGATCAACAATGCCGGGGTTTTCACTTACAAACCCTTCGCCAAAACCACGCTGGAAGATTGGCGGCGAAATATCGAGACCAACCTCACCTCCATTTTCCTGACCAGCCAGGCGGCGTTGCCCCTGCTGAAGCGCAGCCAGGGCGACGTGGTGAATATCCTTTCCATTTCCAGCCGCGTCGCCTTTGCGAACTGTTCGGCATATGTGGCGGCAAAATTTGGGGCATTGGGATTGACGGGCGTTCTGCGCCGCGAGCTTCGCGCCGAGGGCATCCGCGTGACGGCCGTATTGCCAGGCATGACGGAAACACGAATGAAAGATGAATTTGATTTCCCTGTGCGCAGCGAGGACTTGTTGCAACCGGAAGATGTGGCGGCCGCCGTTTTGAGCGCGCTGGTGCAGCCTCGGCGCGCGACGGTGGAAGAGATTCTCGTCATGCCTTCGGGCGGCGCATTGGGCGGGGAAGATTAAACACACCTCAGCGGGAATCGGGAATCACCCCGACGACATCCTCCCAATCCTGTGCAGGGGATTAGTTCACTTGGCGGAGTGGCGTTTTGCCGTTGGGGGCTCGGGCAAGGCCGGCATGCTTTCAACATACTCCTGAATGGCATCGCGGTCCTGGGGGTCAATCTCTGTGAACATCACTCCCATGCCCATTTTTTGGAGGTAATAAGCCACCTGGGCAGTAGCCGTTACAACTCTATCCTTGTGGCCCAGGTTGAAGCGGATAGTAAGGGTGGTGCCCACCGGGAGCGGGGTTATAGTTTCGATGAACAGGCCGCCCAGGCTGACATCGCGCGAAAATGCCAAAGACATGCATTGCTCACTTTCAACTTGGGTGGCAAGTGGCGCGCGACGCAGGATTCTCCGGTCACCGGATTTCTGATGGATCAGGCGGAGGAGCGTGTGACGGTTGTCGGGGCTGATTTCCGTAAATTCGACAGCGGCGCCTTGCCCCGCAACGATATACCGAACCGTCGCCTTGGCATGAATGATGGGAAAACGCTTGGCAGGACGAAAGCGTATCGAAATCTCCTTCCCCGGTTCGAGACCGTCAACTTGGGTGATAAAAAGTCCTCCGCCACTCAAGGTTGTGGAATCGCAGTGGAAACACTCCTCTCCCGAAGTGTAGTTCACCGTCACGTGAAGGCTAAGCCGCGGATACCGCCTTGTATAATCTTTGCCCAATTCCTAGCCTAAATTGCCAATCGCCCAAATGTTGTTCACCATCCTAACATAAGACGGTATGAATTTGCATGATAGAGGTGGCGTTGGGGTGGGCGACATAGGGGTTGAGATTTGAAGAGTTTCTTTTTTT
>PLWR01000280.1 GCA_003165615.1 Acidobacteriota bacterium
CGGCATGGGTCCGCCGGTCGGATACGACTTGCCGCACTGCTGGTCCCGGCGGTCGTCACTTTATAGATATTCGAGGCATTGACGATTTCATAGTTCAGCGGATAGGCATGAAGCGCCAGCCATGATGGCGCGAGTCCTGTGTTTATGGTTGTGTTGAAACTGACCGTGTACTCTCCGTAATGAGCGTCAAGCGTTGTCGCGTTTGTAAAATAGTTGCCAGAGTGCAGGTGCCCATCCGTGAGACATGCAACGCTTGTACAGATCTGAAATACGCTTCCTGCCCCGCTAAGGAATGTGCCATTGGCTGGCGGAGAAGAATATAAGTTTACCGTGGAAAGTGTACCGCCAGTGAGTTGCAGTTGTGGTGTCTGAGCTGTAGTTGATGTTATCAGACCACACAGGGATGCGGCGAAAGCGATCACAGAACAAGCGCGAACCCTCATCGTTGCCTCCTTCATCATTGCCTTGTTAATAGAAACTATTTGGGAATTCAGAGGGCAATCTTGAACACGATCTCGCATCCCGCAACCACAATCCAACGCGCACCAGCATGTTGCTGAAATGCTTCAAGCTGCTGCGTGATCGTCTCCTGGGAACCATCGCGGATATCCCTATTCGTTTCCTCAAAGGAGTCGCCGGTCACTCAAGACGAATCACATGCTGGCTGGGCGCCACAACTCGGAAGTTACCATTGACGCGAACGGAAACCGATCGCTGGACAGAGGGAGGGACATGAAGTTGAACCTGGCGATATCTCCGCTGATGCTCGCCACGACTAACCTTATATTCAAGCGCAAGCGTGCCACCTTCTCTGTGAAGCTCGAAGTCAACAATGCCAAACGGTGTAGGAGCATGTTTCACTCTGATTCCATTGTTCAACCAGTCCTCCTTCGCACCCCAGCATAAATGTAAAATATTCTTGTCTTCGAACACCAGGGAGTTCCGGTGCAAATGCACATATTGCGCCGCCGCCCAGCCATGAGGCATATCTCCATCTCCTAGACGCGTGTCGAGAGATATCGTCTCAATCCAGCCATTCGTTGGCGAAGCATGAGCGACATAGCCATCGTATAGCCTGTGGAACGTCGCGAGGTCATTGCGTAGCAGACAACACATTGCCCAGTCGACTGTCATGTACGTCCAAATTGTGTTCTCGAAGAACCCACTAAACGTATATTCATCTTCTTTACAGTTCTGATATATGACCTCAAGGGTCTTCGATATCATCGGATCATCTGGTTCTAGGAAGCGCGTCGGATAGAGCGCCGCTACCGAGCCCCATAGATCACATTGAGGAAGACCTTGATAGGGTGTCGCAGGAATGTACTTGCTATGCGCGACCCTTTCGAATGCGGTTTTTATGGAAGCGAGGAGGTTGGCGGACAACTCGTTATAGACCTCCGTGATCCACTTCACATCCTGTTCCTCGCCGAGTGCCGTGGCAGCCTCAATCGCAACCCGAAGCCCTAGAACAGACCAGTAATCGTGGTAGAAATAGTAACCTGGACCTTCGGCAATTGCTTCACCCTCGCCCATTGGGAGCAGGCCATAGTACATGGGTCGATTGCCACCTTCGGTGAAAACTTTACTTTGGGACGTCACATTCTTGATCCAGAGTGCACCCTTTCGAATGCTTGGGTAAGCAGCCTTCAACCACTCCCGGTCGCCCGAGAATTGGAAATGATGGACCAGAGCCCACAAAGCTTGTCCCTGGCTATCGAGTTCATTGATCGGTGCTTGCCAGGAGCCAGACTCTTGTTGTTCGTAGGATTTAAAATCACTCGTCAGGTTAGATTGCCAGAACAGACGGAGGGATTTCGCCGCCTCCTCAGAATGTCCGGCAACGTCAAGCGCAGCAGTCAGATGCGATCCGTCCCGATACCAGAAGGCGTTGTACACCGTCGCGCCAGGTTTGACGACGTATAAATCCTCAGCGTTATTTGCCATCTTGGAATACTTCGTTCGCAGCAGAAAGATGTTGATGAGGGAGGTCTTGTAAAGGCCGTCCAGTCGGACATCACCTGTAATTAATTGGGCGCCTCGGCTAAGAAGCTGGTCCCAGTTTTCTTTGGCTGTCAATCGGCTTGCAGGGGAGTCCACACTTACGCCCTTATCATGATCGAGAGTGGTGAGATTATGGGGAAGGCGAATGAGACATTTACCCACCTCGGCTCCGGAATCCCGATAGTCAAGAGTCACCGAACACATCGCATCCTCACCGGACGGCTCGCCGCAACGGACATAAAATAGCGCTTTGGCGCTTAACTTTCCGAGTTTTACCTGCTCGAGATCGACAGCCTCCTCAAAGATCCATATGCCATTCAAGAGTGCCGACCGAAAAGGAAGGGTGGCGGATGGGTCCGTCTCTGACGTGACACGGATCTCCTGCCCAGTAGCTTGAACCACAAACTCACTCAGATGCGGTTTTCCGGGCGTAAGGTCTGCCAAGTCCACTATGTCCGATTGACTGTCGGCAGAGAACTTGAGGAGCGTTTCGCCGGGTTTGGGTGGGTCGTTCGCGAAAAGTCCCATGCTGGACGGCGGTAGGCAGAGACCGAGGATGACGCGATAGGTCTTTCCGATCTGCACGGGAAACCTGTACCGCAAAGGCCGAAAAAGAAAAGAGCCTCTGCTGCTGCTGAACGCTAGGTCAAAACCGGAGGTATAACCGGCAGGCTTGCCAAGCGCCGTCGTGTATCTTTCTGGAGTCAAAAAGTTATACCTTGCTTGCGAGACCGTTGTCTTTGCGGTGTCAGGAAATATAGCTAGAATCTGGTCCCCACACGTTATGAGTCCATCTTTCACGGCCACGGTCATATTATATGGGAACGTTAGGCGAGCCTTCCACGGAAGGGCCTTTCCTTCGATCTCCAGATATTCCGCTCTTGCATCTGCCACATTCGAAGCATACGCGGTCAAGCGCACGCTCCTCTGAGGCGACGTCGCTATGGTTTCTACGATCGGAAGATATCCATCTTCTAACGATTGGGACCACTGCAGCACAGCATTCCCCTCAGAACTCGGATTAATTTCCACGTGAACGTTTGCGTGCCGGGTATCGAGCGAGCCATACTGATCAACGATCCCCGGACTTTCATCCCCCAAGCCTATCGCTGTTCTAAGATTAGTATTGTAGAGAGGATGTGAGGACGTAGCTGACCTTGCCGTCTGAAAGAACGAGAGATTGTTGTTTCTTGCTAAACTTATGTGTGAGTCTAGCCCCACAACACCAAGAGCGGCTCCGGCCCCCAGGATGAATTTTCTTCTGCTATGTTTCCACATAATAAATCTCCGGCTTGGCGAAGGCTGCGTCAGCGCGAAAGGCGACTTCCTTCCCCATCCGCTGCTGGCGCTCAATCTCGGGCAGCAACAACTCATCCCAGCTCTCGGCACTATGAACATTTCCTGAACGGATTTTCGCCGCCAGGCAATCGCCCTCCCGGGTGAATAAAAGCAGTGGGTGATAACAGGTGGATTCAAGGTGCCCGTTGTAGGCGCTCTGCTCCTGCTCCACGTAAACTGGGATCTCGGTCGAATCCATGTCCAACACGATTCGGTACGGCGAACCCAAGGTTTCTGCTCTCCCAATCGGTTCCCGGTTCGGTCGCTCCAGCCCCGCGAAGTTCTCCTTCTCGGCCAACAGCTCTGTCTCGAAGGTCTGCAATCGCGAGGTCAGCGCCGCCTGGCACATCAGTACATCTTGCAACAGGATGGAACTCGCAACTATGCACTTCGCTTGGACGTCTTTATTTGCAATAGCTTCTGTCATAACCATCATGGCCGTATGTTCGCATCGCCTTCCAGAATCGCGTCGTAGAGTCTTTTCAGAACAGCCATTCATTGTCTTCGCGCAGTTCATTGAGAAGGCCGCAGCTCATAGAAGTCGTAACGGAGAGTCCACTTCTCCTCCCGCCCCGGCTCCACCGAGAGCGCTATGAAGGCCTCCGGACACACGGTCGTCCGGATGGACCAGAACTGCAACCGGGCAAGGGGGCGGTCGCCACGGATGCGCGCGCCCACGCCAGCCGCGAGGTTCTCGATGCGGATGTCGTAGTCCTGAGCGCCACTGCCGAAGCCGCTGAGTTCCGAATAGGTTTCCTCGCCAGCCTGCAATTCGCGCAGGTAGACGAGCTGCCGCCCGTGCACCGCGGCAAGAGGCTGCAATTCGCGCTCGGCCTTCAGCTCGAACGGAAACCGGACGACTACGTCGGGGCCGGTAGGGCGGCCATCAATCACGAAGAAGTTATGGTTATACTGTTCGGCGTGGATGGCCCGGCGCCCCGTGTTGCGCAAGGTGTGCTCGATGATCATCTGCGGCTGCCCGGAGACCAAGCGCACACGCTTGGTGTAAACATAGGCATAGCCGGAGGGGTGGCTCAGCTCGTGACGGAATTCGATCCAGTCCCTGCCTTGGCGCACGGTCCACTTGCCCGGGTCAACGATATCATAGGTCCGGGACCACTCGTAGTTGCTACTGTCGGGTCGACGCACGGCGCCCACACCCAGCCGTACGAAGGTCTGGCCCGGCTCCGCCTCCCCGAATCCCCAAGACGATTCGGCTGCGGTGAACGGTTCCCCCAGCTTGAACTCCTCGACAGGCCCCATGATGGCATCGTGAAGTTTGGGGTCGTATTTCGGAAACCACTGGCCGAAATACTCATGTCCCTTGTACCTTAGATCGGGCATAACGCCCGACCAGTCGAACCGCGTTCCGCGGTAATAGCCGCGCTCGGCATCTGGCAGGTAGAAGCGGGCCTGCAGGACACCGTTCGACAACTCCACCTGCGGCGGTTCCGTATCGCTCGCAGGCCACAGAACTGCAGCAGTGATGAGCACAACCAGGAGTACCGACATAGCCCGAATCATCACCTCAGACTCCTATCAAACCTCTCATGCATCCGACAGTCCTCCGAGGCGGGCCGAGCATGCCCAGCCAGACTCGCATATGAGCAAGGACATACCGCGCCCCTTTTGCCGTGGCATTCTGAGCATTGACAGCCTTTCGGCTGCCCATGATTGGCAGAAACTCGCCGCGAGCGCATTGGGGCGATTCGTCGCATTCAAAGGACTTGGGTGTCGACCTTCTGCAGAGCATTCACAGCGAAAGCCAGCTACCCATAACACGCTCGACATAAACGACTAAGTCGTTTCTTTCTTGCAGAGCGCAGCGAAGAAGAATCCCGACATCTGTGAAGTCAAGCAAGTGCTGAATTCCTTCGTCGACTTCGCCTCCTTGGGATAATTCGGGGGGTCAGCAACCTGCTCCGAATATCCGACCGACACCCCTTTCTCAGCTCGCTCCCCTCGACTATCTCCACAGGGGAGAGGGTCGAGGGGAGCATTTCGTGGTTTGCGGGTCGCGATGCGACATGGGCGAGTGCTAGAAAAGTAACTTCAGAGCAAATTGGACCTGCCGTTCGGGAAGCACTGTCGAACTGGCTACGCCGAATGCCGGAGAGCTGAGGAGCGGGGAGGGGATATTAAAAGCGTGCTGATTGAACAAATTAAAGAATTCCCCGCGGAATTGAAGCGTCACGCGCTCCGTAATCTTCGTATCTTTAAGAACTGAGAAGTCAACATTGGAGAAGCCGTGAGTCCTGAATGTATTCCGGCCCAGATTTCCTGGGTGGTCTTGCACGCCGGTGGTGAGGGCACCCGGCGTGGCGAAGAACTCTTGCCCCAGGTTGGCTCCGTCCGACACTACCGCATTTGACCAGAACTGTTGCTCTGGACTAGGCCCCGTCCTCCGGGTAGGTTGTTGAACCAAGTCGGGTCTGGTACCTTGGACACCCCAGTACTCTTCTATACCATACTCCGCGGTGCCAAAGGGCGAACTTACTGTGAACGGCAAGCCCGACTGTCCCTGAATAACGCTGGTGATTTGCCAACCCTCGGCCAAACGGCGGGGCACAAAGGATATCGCTTGCCATTTGTCGATGGGAAGCGCGTAGGTCAAATTGCCCACCAACCGCTGGGGGAAATCAAAAGAGGAAACCCCTTTTTCGCAGCGCCAGCAAAAGGGATCATTCTGCACGATGTCCGAGTCTTGACCCGGCCCGTTAAGGGTCGTTGAGGCGTTGTCAATGGCTTTCGAATAGGTGTACGAGACCTGAAACTGTATCCCGTGGGTGGGGGCAACTCTGCGCAGCATCGCCTGCAAGGAATTGTAAGTGGAATGGGCGTGGTTGTCTGTGAGCTGGAACTCGCGGAGGCCAGGGTCGGCCACCGAATAAGGCGTGAATTGCGCTTCCGCCCCTACATAGGCGTTCGGATACTCGGAAGCATAAAGGCCCACAGCGTTGTTAGTCACATAGCCGACCTGAAGGGCGAGATCCCCAGGCAACTGGCGTTCCAACGTGAGGTTCCCCGCCATCGTGTATCCGTTATGATAACCCATGTCGGTGACGTTGACGAGAAGTGGTCCTCCGAGATAGTTTTCGATGGGCAGCAGATTGAGCGGGGTATTTGGAGGAATCTTATGAGTGTCACCGTCAGGCGGAAGGAGTGGGTTACCACTTAGGGTAGTAAGCGTTGGCGCCGTTGCCAGCGAACGTGGAGTTAGCGAAAAGACAGGGTTTTCCGTGGCGCCGGGCACGGCACCAAAGGGTTGCTGCTCATCCGTCTGGCTCAAGGGAACGTTCGTAAAAACCGCAAACCCTCCTCGGAGCACCGTTTTCTCACTCAACTTAGCGGCCATACCAAAGCGCGGCCCAAACCCGTGATAATCTTCGTGCCACATCGGCACGGGGTTAATCACGAACTTTCGAAAGACGCCGCCGCCTTCCAGTTTCGGGTCATCCACGATACCCATGGTGCGACCGGCTGTCTCGATGGGAACGGAGTTGTATTCGTAACGGAACCCGAGGTTCAGCGTAAGCTTCCGGCTCACTCTAAGATCGTCTTGGATCCATCCGGCAACGTTGTAATGACGAAATGCTTCGGGCGACATCGGCCCATGGTCCGTCGGCCATCCCGGAAAAATAACGCTTTGCAAGTAGGTGGTGGGGGCGCCTAGCATGAAGCTGATTAGGGAACTCGGGCTCGTGGAGCCGGCTGCTAGATTGTTCAGGCCGCTGGCGGAGGGCACGGCGACCGGAATGGCTTGCCCAGGCTCGAAATTGTATACACCGTTGACCCCGCCGACTGAAGCGCTATACGAATTGGCGCGTATGCGCCGATAGTCGAGCCCGGCGTTGATTGTGTTCCGTCCCTTAGTCCAAGTCACACTGTCGTTGAAAACAAAAGCCTCGTTGGCTTCCCCCCATTCTGAGGTGTCGGGCCCCCAAGTGGCCAAGCTCCCATCCGTAAACGCGCTCTGGGTAATAGAATTATTTTGCTCTGTCACCGGAAAAGTGTGATCTGTGTACGCAAAGCGGAACGAATGAAGTAGCGTCGGTGAGAAAACATGAGTTTCTGTTAGCCCATAATTGTATTGCCCATTTACTACACCGTCGGAGAAATCTTTACGCTCGATCGTCGCAACTGGATCCGCTTGTGGCAGCTGGTTAGTGTCCCTTGTGGCTCGAATGAAGAAAAAATCCTTGTCGGAGAAGCGATGGTCAACACGGGCGGACCACTGGTTGGTGGTTTGGGGGAGGCTCTGCTCAAAATTGAAGGTTCGTGAACCGAGTGGGCCATTCGGTTGGTTGGGCAACGGGTAGCTATTAAGGACTGTTTGGGCATTGGAATTCAAGGGCACTATGAGCTGGTCCGGCTCGCCATTTGCGCCGGCGATATTCACAATCCCCTTCCGCTCCTGGACGGTCGGTACCGGAATCAAGACAGGCTCCCCTAGTCGCTGCCGGAAGCCGGCATATTGAAAGAAAAAGAAGGTTCGGTCTTTGCCGTTGTACACGCCGGGAAGCACAATCGGGCCACCGACCGTTCCGCCAAATTCATTCCGCCTGAAAGGAGGAACTGCGGTGGCGAAGAAATTACGCGCATCAAAAATGCTATTGCGCACATACTCGAAAGCGCTGCCGTGAAGCGCGTCGGTCCCGGATTTACTCACCAGTTGTATAATCATGCCTGCACCACGCCCGTACTCGGCCGAGTAGTCATTTTGCAGGACTTTGAACTCCTCGATGGCGTCTAGATTGAAGTTGGTCATTTGCGCGCCGCCGAATTCGTTGTCGCTGGTTTCCAGGCCATCAAGAAAGCTGGCGCCGGTCGTCCCCCGGTTCCCGTTACTCGCCACGAAGCTGTTTCCCGAAGGGTTGCTCGTCAGCCCCAACGTGGCGTTCACCTCCATGTTCACGCCCGGCTGTAACATTACCAGCTCCGTAATGTCGCGCCCATTCAACGGCAGCACGCTGACCTGCTGCGCGGTGACGAGTCCCCCTAGGGTTGCGTTCTCGGTGGTCAGCAAGGGGGGTGCACTGCTTACTTCCACCTTTGTGATAGTCCCCGGCAGCGCCAGCCGGATGTTCACTTCTCTCTGCTGGTTAACGTCGAGTGTAATGTCGCTAGAACTCGCCGTTTTGAAACCTGAGGCCTCGGCGCCTACCGTGTAAGTACCGACGGGGAGGCTCGGTAAGACGTAATCCCCCGTGTCTGCGGAAACGGTGAAGCGCGTCAGATTCGTACCTTCTTGGGTGGCAGTAATCTTGACATTGGGCACTGCCGCGCCACTCGGGTCCGTAACCCTCCCCAAGATCTGTCCTACTGCTTGGGCCCGCAACACTGTAGGCGCGGATAGGAGCATTGTTAACAACAAGGAACTAAGTACATATCGTCGCATAGATACCTCCATTCAGATTGGTTTCCCAATTCCGACGCTAATGTGCCCGAGTTTAAAGACCGACTGCCATTGGCTTCCAGCCGGTGAACCGGGACCAGTTGGTGTTCCGGTCGGCGGACGTGGAGAAGCTGGTGGAGGCCGACCACCTGGCGCGGGCGATGTGAGAATTGACGGGCCAACTGGACCGGACGCGCTACACCGCCAACGTGGGCGCGGTGGAGGGGGTGGCGGGGCGTCCGCCCTTCGATCCGGACCTGCTGATCAGTCTGTGGGTTTAAGCCTACAGCGAAAAGGTCAGTTCGGCGCGGGAAGTGGATCGGCGCTGCAGCTACCATCCCGCCTACCAGTGGCTGACAGGGTGCGAAATCGTCAATCATCACAAGCTGTCGGACTTCCGCGTTCAACACCAGGAGGCGCTGGATAAGTTGTTCGCACCACTGTTGGGGGTCCTGAGTAGCAAGGAGCTGATCACCTTCGATCGGGTGGTACATGACATTACGAAGGTGAAGGCAGCGTACGTGACCAAGATGCGCACCGAATCGGCACGAGCCCTTTATAGCCTGCGCGCCCCCCTGGCGGAATTTACCAACCCTTGGTTGAAGGCCACGCTCGGACTCCGGCAGTTTTGCGTGCGTGGCTTGAAGAAAGTTCTCTGCAAGAGGTTGTGGGCTTGCCTCACTTACAATATTCAGCAATGGCTCCGCCTGCGGTGGAACGCACGCCTGATCCCCGCCCCGGCCTGAGGGAGGAGGCGGGGCGGACAGGCCGAAAGCCCGAACGGAAAGGAGATAATCGAGGGTCGTCGCCATAACCAATTTCCGTCGTCGACGATCAGGGCCGCAAAAGGGCGTTGTCGAGGCTCTTACAGTCGCCGGTGCAGGCGATTTTTTCGAAGCTTTAACGCATGGGACGGGTTTAATTTTTCGTTCCTGCAATCGATTTCAGAAACCGATTGCACAGCCTTTCTCGCACATCCGCGAGGATTTGTCAAGCTCTTTTGTGCAACTTTTCCAGCGAGTCTCACTCTCACCAGAATTGGCCGCGTTTGGGATCTCGCGGCCTTTTCCGCCGAACCGTGCTATTGTAAACTGTGAATGACGGTTGGTTTCCGAAACCGCTTGCATAAGTGCGGCACGGCCGCGTATCTCCATGGTTTGTAGGCAACCATCAAAGTACTCACAATGGCGGCTCGACTCCGGACTTTGCAGGCTTTCTCTTCGACCTAAAGGAGAGACTATGAGTCACACGATGAAGGATGTGGCGAAGCTTGCAGGGGTTTCACCGGCGACCGTGTCGCGTGTACTAAACAACACACATGAGATTTCCCTAGGGACCCGGCAGCGTGTTCTAGAGGTTGTGAACCAACTCCGCTATTATAAGAACGTCCATGCGCGGCGACTGTCGACGGGCCAGAGCGATCTATTCGGACTCGTGATCTCGCAGATCACAAATCCCTACTTTCCTGAACTCATCAGGGGATTTCAGGCTACGGCTTGGGACCGGGGATTCGATGTCCTTCTCTGCAACACGGAGTACGACCGGGAACGGAGCAAGTTGGTAATCCGAAAGCTCATCGAGAGTGACGTACGGGGGGCCGCCATTATGACTTCTTCCGTCGACAAAGGTATGACTGCGGAACTGACTGCGGCGGGTATCGGAGTAGTTTTCTGCAACCTCGGCCCTGCGGAAACTCTGGTCAGCAATGTTTGGGTCAACTACCAGGGTGGAATCTCACACGCCATTGAACACGTGATTGAACTTGGCCATCAGCGCGCGGCAGTCATTGCCGGCCCTGAGGACCACCGCATAGCTATTACGATTGAGCATTTGCTGGAGGCCGGACTGAAGAAACGGAAGCTCGACGCTTTTCCGGTGATTCATTGCGACTTTCAAGTTCATGCAGGCGCATTAGCGGTGCGCACCGTGCTTTCAACGCCGGAGGTGCCCACGGTTATCTTTTGCGGAAGTGACCTTATCGCGATGGGAGTGATGAGTGCGCTTGAAGAGGCAGGCGTAAAGGTTCCCGAGGAGATTTCCGTCATCGGCATCGACGATGTCTCCTTTGCTTTTTTGACTCGTCCGGCCCTGACGACGATACTCGTGCCCCGCGAACAGCTAGGAAGGACCGCATTTCAGGCGCTTGACAAGATGCTGAGCCTCAAGCGCCGCAAAGGAGCCGAATACCATTTGGACACGCGGCTAATTGTTCGAAAATCCACCGCTCCTGCCCGGCAACGCGAACTACACATCGCATAGCAGTACAGATTCAGACCTTCGGAATGAGCGGCAAGGGGACGCAAGAACGAATCAACGACCGACCGTGCGCGCCGGCAGCCATGTCAAGCCCCACCCGAATGCCACTCGAGTGTGGCGCGTTTTGGGGAGTGTTGAGGAAGGGCTCAGAGGGCGGATAAAGGGGCAAGCGATGCTGCTTGTAAAGGGACTCGTCAAAGTAGTCAGTCCCCTCGTATCGCCGGGGGTGGTTCTGACCACCGCGCTGTATGGCGTCTTAACCTTGCCCGCCGGGTGTGTTGGTTGTCAGAATCCTCCCCAGCAACCATCGCTTGAAACTTTGAGGCTGAGGGTTGAGAAAACGCCCTCAGATCCGCTCGCCCATTATCGCCTTGCTGTGGCCCTCTACCACTACGGAAGACTGAGTGAGGCCGCAAAAGAGTTTCGGAAAGCACTGGCGCTCAAGCCGGACTTGGTCGAGGCCCACAACAACCTGGGGGTTATCCTGGACAAGGAGGGAAAGAAGGGGGAAGCACTCGGAGAATTCAACGAGGCTGTCAAGGCAAACCCTAGTGATCCTGATGCAAGGTACAACCTTGCTGTGGCTCTTATCCGGACACAAGATGACTATCTGCAGGCCAAGCGCGAACTCGAACAGGCCGTGCGGCTAAACCCCAAGATGAGTAAGGCATACTATCGATTGGGACAAGTCGATGAACACCTCGGTGACCTCCTGCAGGCTCGGAGAGAATTAGAGCAGGCGATTACGCTGAACCCGCAAGGTAACGAAGTTCACTTCGCACTAGCTAATCTTTTGAGGAAACAGGGAGATCGCGCAGCCGCCGAAGCCCAATTGGCTCTGTTTAACCAACTGAAACAACAGGAGACGAACCGGGACTTGGCTACCCGAGCTTATCGAAATGGGACTTTGCTAGCGCAGCGAAAGGAGTGGGACGGCGCGATTGAGCAGTTTCGAAAGGCGCTCGAATTGAATCCGGGTTTGAATGTGGCCCGCTTCAACCTCGCTGGGGCATTGCGCGAAAAAGGCGATCTTGAAGACGCAGTACGAGAGCTTCGCCGGGTTGTTCAAAGTTCCCCCAAATGGACGGAAGCACGGTATGAATTGGGAATAACCTTGACGCGGATAGGCAATTTGGAGGAGGCGTGCAGGGAGTATCATGAGGTGATTCGGCAGGACGCAACCTTGGTCGCGGCCTACCAGGGCTTGGCGGAAGCCCTGTTCCTGCGTGGCCAAACGGAAGCGGCGGAAGAAGAATTGCGCCATATCCTTAAGCTCGATCCCTCGAATATCCTTGCGCGTTACACCTTGGCTTCCTATATGCTCAAACAAGGAAGGACTTCGAGTGTCATCGCGGAGCTCCAACGCGTGCTCCGCCAGAATCCCGAGTTTGCTCCCGGTCACAACCTTCTGGGGATAGCCTATAGGCAGGCCGGACACACCTCGATGGCTGTCGGGGAGTTCCAGCAAGCTGTGCGGCTTGACCCCGCCGATTCAGAAGCCCAAACTAACTTGAAGCTTGCGCTCGAGCAGACGAATTCTCAGAGTGAGAAGCAGACCAACCCTGGCCCATAGTGACATCCCTAGCCAACCAGGGAATTGGGAACGGTGACTGCCTCAACCGCAGTTAACCAACTGCCGCACAGTTCATCGGTATTTCATCAAGTGACTTTCACTGCTGCGCTTGCTGAATTCCTGTCCCCTGCGGCGAGCCCGGCTCGTCCCCGAAGCCCTCCGCAAGTGTCGATTGATGAAGTAAGGTCATCCACCAACATCAGATGATTGCCGGAGTTCATCGCCGAGTTGGCGGTGTCGTCATTCCAGAGTTCCCAGATCGTGGTCGCGCCATTGCGGACCATGTAGCCCCACAGCCCGGGTAGGTCGTTTGCGAGACGAGACGATACGCGAGGTTACAACGGCCTTGGGCGGTCCTGGCCAAAAGTATCAAATTCCAGGTATCCGCCATGCTTGGCAATCGAAATCAGCTCCTCGGATAGCTTTTCGCGGGTTCGCTTCCCGCGCAAGCCCAAATCGGCATGTTAGAAGAACTCAACGGGAGTCGCACCACTCTCCACAAGCCCATTGAAATTACAATAATTTCTCACCGGTTTCGGAGTCGAATACCCAGGTACAGGCGGCCGGCAATTGGGTTTCGATTCGCCGCCCGTTGCGTAGCGCCAGCACGCGAGGTCCGCCTGCAGCCGAGTGCACGATCAGCAGGCCGCTGCCAGCATAGATGACGTCGTTCTGATCATCGTAAATGTGCACGCCGGCTTCTGCGAGCAGATACCGTAGCAAGTTGGGATCGCGCAGAGGAACGCTGGAGAACCACGCCGTGTGATCCGCACGCCGCTTCCGCGCCAGGCCCGCATGCTCGCTGCCCTCGAGTTTCCCCAGTACCGTGGCATCGGCGTCCCGAGCGGCGAATAGCGGTTCAATCGCCCGCTCGAACCCAAATGTTATGGCAGGAGCGCCGGCGGTTTGAACCACCACGCGCGCCGGAGAGTTGTTGACGGAAACCACGTTGATCCCAATCAGCCCCGAGATTCCTTCCGGGTCCGAGGTGGCGCCGTCGATCAGACCCGGAGCGCACGACCAGAACAGGTGCCTGCCGTCTTGCGCCACTTGGGTTCGGATAAGTTTTCGCTGGTTGGGATCGATGCAAAAAGTGTTGGCAAAAATCACAGCTTTGTAGGGCCGCAAATCGAGCTTGTCTAGGTCAAAGAGGTACACCATATCGAACGCCGCGCCGCTGCAGTAGAGGTCGGCAGTAGTGGCGTCCACCAGTTCAGTCGAGACGGGGTCGAGTTTGTCATTGTGGGCGGTGTAGTAAAACGACTCGGTATCGAAGACCAGGAGGACATCAGCCCCGGACACGAAGGGCTGACGGTTGCGTTCGGCCTGTAGTTTGCCGAGCTTGGCAATCTCCGCCTGCATCTCCTGCGAGTCCCACCAGCCGGCTGCTTTGCCAGATGGTTGGGGTTCAAACTCGCAAACCAGGTCGTAATACCAGAGCCCCATCCCCCGGCTGAACGGGCCGAGCACGTTGCGGCGGAGAATGGCCACGCTCTCGGCGCGGGCCCGCTGCTGGTCCACGATCCTCATATCCCAAATCTCCGGGGAACTATCCATTTCGTCTAGCCACAACTTGCCGTGCAGCCGTCCCGATTCCGTCAAGCCGCGAGACATTCCGGGCTTCCCCAAATCCCGGTCGGTGTACGATTGCGGCGCGCAAAGCACGTCCACGTAGGGTGATTCCAGCGCCCGCCGGATTTCCAGGTGTCCGCCCATGCCAATACGCCCGAACATACTGAACCAGTACCCGTGAAAGCCGCCGGTCACGATGGGTCGCGGCCAGCTTTCCTTTATGGTTCGGCAGAAGTAGATGAAGGCGTCCGTGACGGCCTGGTGCTGGCAGTGCAGATAGTCAATTACTTTGCGGTCGCGCAGCGGATTGCGCAGATATCCGTCACAACGCATCCGTTCTTCTGTGCCAGGAACGGTCGCCCCGGCAAGAGAAGCGTCGCGGTCATTCCACGCCATCTGCAGCGCCTGCTCGGTACCGTACTCCGCCCGCAGCCACTTGCGAAAATGGCTTGTCATGGCAGGACCGGTGTCCGGTTCGTTGTCAATGAAACCGTAGTAGTGCCATTCACCGTAAACCCCGGCGGCCACCTGAATACAGAAGAGAGCCTCGCCCTCAGCCGTCGCGGCCAGGCCCCGGCAGAACTCGCGCGTTTTCGCGCCGCACTCGTCGAGCCATCGTTGGGAAGCCAAGCTGTGACGCGGCACTCGCCGGAGGTCAAATTCCAAAGGTACCCAGGAGGGAAGTCCCCAGAGCGGCGGATCTTCCAGAGATCCGTTCGCCCACTGCACGCATTCTTCCGGATGCGCCTGGTTCCACCAGGGCGGTGAGTTGACCTGCAGCCGCAGCATGACCGCAGCTTCCGGATAGGCGTCCAGAATGCCGCGGATCTGCTTCCTGGCTGGCTCGATGCTGAACTCCCGCTCGGAGGTCCAGAGCTGTTCCATCCACACCTCCGCCTGGAAAAGCCGCACCCCGGCGCTGGCGAATTCGGCGATGCTGTATTGCGCTCTCTCTTCCCAGGTGAAGCGGTAACCGGGGCAATGTCCCAGCGCATAAATAACGGGCAGCGCGGGCTGGCCATGCAGAAACAGGGTGGGGCGCCCTAGTTGCATGGCGATGCGAGCACCTAAGGGTTCCCCTGCGGGTCGTTCCATCCCGCTTGCCGCACTCGGAGCAAGCATTGGAATTGCGCCGATCGCCAGAAATTCCCGGCGGTTGATTCGATTCATCTCTCCTCCTTGGTCATCAAAGACATTGCGCCGCCGTCTGGCCGGTGCAGACGCGCCGCAGCTTGGCATGGGAGCGTAGTCGCCGTCTACCTTGGTGATTTGTTGCTCTCACGCGTGGCAATAAACGCGTTGGATGTGCCGCTTGCAGGTTCGCGCAAACATGACGCGGAGGGCCATGTGGCGATGCCGCGATGTGGCCGCGTCCTCAACCGGTCGCGGTAGGGATACCAGTTGCCGGGTACCCCCGCACGGATCCGTACGGGCGCTGATTAGCGGTCGGGTAAGGCAATGGCGCGGATCAGGCATCGAATGATGCCGACGTTTCCATCGCCTCCCCTAAAATTCCGGACGGCGCGTTTTCCCCGGTACGGCTTCAAGGCCGGACTATCAGACGAGGCCGTCCCCGCATACGGGTTTGCCATCGTCCTTCGTGCTCTCTGCTGCCATCGTTTACCCTATCATTCCAAGCGCGCAAAGTTCACGAAGAACTCCGCCTGTCCGGCAGATCATTCTTTCCACACGACTTCCCATGAGGTGGCGCTGGGGGTCACGAGAAGGATATCACCCTGGCGTTGGACCTCCGCACCGGTGATCTTGGCAAACCGCCTGACGCTGCCCAGGGTCGCGGGGATGCAAATATCGGCGGGGGGAGGCCCACTGCCTCGCTGAAACTGCAAGCGCCAGCCATCGTGGCCATCGAGCGGATCGAGGCTCAGATCGATCCGGCCGAAGCGCGTGGGGGATTGGACGACGCTCAACGGCTCCCCGCCTGCCAGCTCGAAATCACCTATTCCTGCAAGCAGACGCAAATCGCGGCCATCTTCAAGCGCCAGCATATGGCGCAGGTAGAGTACGCACTCCGCGCTCGCCCAGTTGTGGGGCATGTCGCCGAAATAGGTGGCCGTCAGACTTCCCCGCAAGGGCTGCTCCTCACGCCAGCAATAGAGCGGCGAGGCGTGGTTGAGATAGCCCGTGAAGGTCGTGCGTGCCCAACCCGGCAATCCGGCCCATAAATAGACGTGGGCAACGAACACCGCGTTGTAATTCCAAACGCCTCCGTGCGGCAACCAGCCGGTCTCAGCGGGAATATCCTCCTGGGTCGAGGCCTGCATCAAGCGGATGTGACCCTGAACAACCGGATCGTCCTTGTCAAATACCAAGCCCGGAAAGATCGCGTGCGAAAGCGCCCATTGCGCCGTTTGCGGCCGCGGGCGGTCCCATTCACTGGCGGTTGACCAATAGGGATCCTCTTTCAACAACATGGGCAGATACTCGAACCCGCCAGCATGGGGACGCATCTGCTGGCGAGCGGCGGCAAAAAAAGCCGTGCGCAATTCGCCGTAAAAAGGCTTGGCGCCCGCAGGGTCAGGCAGACCCAGCCGGTCCATTGCTTCCGTCGCCGCTTTCAATCCCGCCAGCGCCCAAAGCGTATTGGTGAATTCAGAGTACATGCCATACAGACCGCCGTCACCGATCCCCGGCGCCAGCAGCCCATAGCGGCCATTCGCGCTGCCATCGGTCCTGGCTTCATCCCGCTTGCTTTTCAGGAACTGCACGGCGCGCGCCACGTTCGGCTGCATGGAACGGAAATAGCTCCAGTCCTGGCTGAGCTCGGCCTGCCGCACCAGGGTGAACATGGCAATGCCGGTGTCTTTCCACATTCCTTCCCCGCCGCGCGCAAACACGCCACCATTTGGCCGCTGGTGCTGCCACGTCGCCTCCAATCCCTGCTGCGCTTCGGCGTCGTAACCCAGGTAGCGTGCGGCCTCCAGAATAAAGTTGCCGTCAACCACCCACAAACCGCGATAAACCGTGGGCCCCACCTGAAACGTGAGCTTGCCGTTTTTCACCTCGCGTGCCTGCTGAATGTTCTGCGCGCAAGCCGCCAGGAACTCGCCGCCCGCGCCGGGAAGTTTGAGGGAGACATTGCCGGCGAAGGGTTTCCAGTTCTGCCAGTACTCGCGCGCCTCGGCCAGCAGTTCCAGGGGATGCGCAAGGCCGTCTTTCAACTTTTCCATCGCCTGCCCTTCTTGCGGAAATCGCAGGAAACAACGGAACGGCTGGCCCGCGGAAATAACGGCCGCAGTCATGGCGTAGGTCAATTGCACCCCGGCCGATTCGGGCGCCCCCAGGGAGCGGTCGCTGATCAGAAACGGCGGTGCTTTGTCATTGTCGAGCCGCACCACGGCGCCTTCCGCAATGCTCTCCAGTTTTGCCTCACGCTTGGTTCGCAGAATCACCACCGGAACCACCCCCAACTCGTGCTCAACGCGGGGCTCAACCTCCAAAATTACGTTATCGACCCGGCCTTCATTCTCGCGCCGCGTTGCGAAAGTGGTGAGGTGCAGAAATGCTGCCGGGCGATCAAGGCGTGTATGAACAATGGGAATTCCGGGAGCCTCCAACCGCTGCCGGCCCAACTGATCCGCCTCCATCCCCTCCAGGGAGAATGCCACGACTTCCGGAAAGTTAGCGTTCTCTCCCACCTGGTCTGAGTGGCCGTAGCGCAAGTCGCCGTACTCGCCAATCACACTCTTGAAGTGATCGTCCGGATAACAGTAAGCCGTCTGCCAGGAGAGCGGGGAGTAGCGAAAATCGATTGCCGTCGAGGGGCCTTCGCTCTCCGCGCTCATGGTTTTGACCTCAGCATTTTGCGTGGCTGGGCTCGAGGCGGGGGCCAGAATCGGCGAGGAACCGGCCACGGCGGCCGTCCCTATGCTAACGCTTACATCTTGGAGGAATTTACGTCGGGTTGATTCGCGCACTGTTTCTTCTCCTGCGAGGAAAAAGTGGATGAGTCCTTTGATACCAAGCGGCGAAACGAACCTCGGGATACGGGTGAAGCACGCGCGGCTGGGGAAACCATCGGGCTGCCAAGGTGTGCACTCGAGTCCAAGGGAGCCGGTTTCGCTTTGTCCCGCTGATGTGCGTGAACCCGAGAAAGTTTAACGTTTCGGGCTTGCCTTCTCCTCTTCGTTTCCGACGCTGTTCGGCATACCGCCCGATCTTGATCCTGCGCTTTGTCGGGATGGAGTTCCAATCCGAACTTCCCCATCTGTTCCCGGGAGTCCTCCAGAAAGCGGTCTGCGTCCGTCCTATGTTGGAAACCTAAGTAGATCGTTTCATTAAACTATAACCGCATTGCTGGTCGTCAATGTATCAAACTTCTTCCAGCGAGCCGCACTTCTGATATCTCCATTTGTCTCGCTGCAGCACCCGCTCCATCAAGCGCCGGTAAATCTGCTTTCCCAGCTTGATCCGCTTTACTTTACTCAGCATTTGCTGGCGGTTTCCAGTTCCCTGCCCATGCTTTGGCCGGCAAGACCCGCCTGATACTCCCGCGGCAGAAAATGTACAAGGCGGTGGATCCCCGTCAGGATCTCCTCGGGCCAAGACTCCCCCCGCCAGAAAATCCGCGCACACCAGTTCCAGGCAGCACCCCCGCGAGGGCTTCGTCCCCACCATCCGCGAGGCCACGGAGAGTGCCCTTTCCACCGCCGGTAACTGACTCCGGAACAGCTTGAAGTCAACACCATTCGTTAGCGCGGCAAACGCGACTCAAACCGGTAACTTCCCGAACCGATTTCGTAAACCGCCGCTACCGACTCGGTGCGCAGGTATGTGACGCCGCGTGCCTCGCTTGCCGGCTTTCCGCTTTCTGTGACTGTCGCAGGGCCTTGCGCCGGCACATAAACCGTCGCAGTGGTATTCGGGGGCACAGTTAAGTTCCAGTTCAAGCGCTCTCCGGTAATTGTCCAATCACTTACGATCTTGCCGGAGGAGGAACTGTACGAAGCCTTTACATAGGTCAGATCCCCAACCGGTGTCGGGTGCATGATAATGTGCTCGAAAGCCGGCTGAGTAGGATCGGGGCGTATCCCCGCCAAATTCTCATAGAACCAAGTGACAAGGTCACCGACCAACATTATGTGATTTCCGGAATTCATGGCGGGATCAGCGGTATTGCCATTCCAGAGTTCCCAAATGGTTGTAGCTCCGTTGTTAACCATGTAACCCCAACTCGGATAGGTTTGCTGCGCCGCGATTTGGTAAGCGACGGTGGCGTGACCGCCGTCCGAAAGCGTTTGCATCAGCCACTGGCCGCCAACCAGCCCGGTAGCAATATGGTTTTTGTCCTGATCTTCAATTTTGCGAATCAGAGCATCCATAACGCCCTGCCGGTTTTCCTCGGGAACCATTCGAAACGCCAGAGGAAGCACGCTGGAAGTGTCCGAACCATTGCTGTACTGGCCGGCCGCGGCGTGGAGATAAGTATTGTTAAACGCGATCCGGAGCTTTTCGGCAAGCTGCGAGTACTCCGTCGCATCGTCCGGCTTGCCGAGAAGCGTCGCAAAGCGTTCCATCAATCGGAGAAGACGGTAGAAGTAAGCTGTGCCGATGAGGGTAGCATCCGTTTGGCGGCTGGGATCCCGGGAGAGAATTAGCTCCGCAGACTCCGGCGGAACGCACCAATCGCCATAGGTGTCACGTGGCATCAGGTCATTACGCAGGTACGTCTCCATGTGCGTAATCCACTTCCGCATGTCCGGGTAGTTCTGCTCGACGACGCGCAAGTCCTGATACTGCTCGTAAAGGTGGTCGGCGACCATCATGAAGCTCGCAGGCCAAGTAACGTTGTCATTATAGAGTGACCAATACGCCGGGGAAACATCACTGATGCGGCCGTCCGAATCCTGAGAGTCACCGATGTCGCGAACCCACTTGGCATAGAAGGCGGCGACATCAAACAGATAAGTTTCGCCCAGGCTTTCCCCCGAGCGGTCGCCGAGCCAACCCTGGCGTTCGTCGCGTTGCGGACAGTCCGTGGGGATGCTGCGGTAATTATCTTTGGTTCCCCAAAGCACAGCACTATAAATCTGGTTAAGCAAAGGGCTTGACGTGGCGAATTCCGAAACCCGCTCGAGGTCATCGTGGACCTCCCGTCCTTCCAGAGCAGTGAGCGTGGGCTTCCGTGGAAAGCCCTTAAGCTCCACAAAGCGAAAGCCGTGGTAAGTGAAGCGGGGCTCGTAGACTTCGGTCCCATTTCCTTTGAGGATATAGGTGTCCGTCACCTCCGCCGAACGCAGGTTGTCCATGTAAAGCATGCCGTTGGGCCGCAGCCTTTCGGCATGGCGCAGCGTAACCCTTGTGCCACGCGGCCCCGCAACGGTCAGGCGACACCAGCCCACCATGTTCTGGCCCATATCAAAGATATAAACACCTGGCCGCACCTCCTGAACCGCAATCGGTTTGACCGTTTGCGTGACGCGGATGGGCGCAATCGGCTGCGCCGCGAGGACTCTGGCAGGGGCGTCCACAACGTGCGCTTGCTGCCAGCCCGCATCGGGAAAACCCGGACGGCTCCAGCCCGCCATTTCCTTACGCGCGTCGTATATCTCGCCATCGTATTCGTTGTTGGCGCGGATGGGACCGTCCGTAGTCAGCTTCCAGGTTTCGTCGCTGCACACGCGCTCAATTTTTCCATCTGCCATCTCTATGTCAAGCTGCAACATCAGCTTTGGATAACCGAACCTCCGCGTGGCGAATGGGATATTGTGGCGCGGTGGAAAGAAGCGGCCGTTGCCCAGCATTACACCAAGGGCATTCGAGCCCGGCCGCAGGAGTTTCGTAGCGTCGTAGGTCATGTAGTACACGCGCTTCTCGTATTCGCTCAGGGCGGGAACCAATACGTCGTGTCCCACTTTTTCCCCGTTCAAGTACGCTTCGAACAACCCCAGGCCGGAGACGTAGAGCGTGGCACGCTTGACTTGTGCCGGGGCCGTAAAATCCTTGCGTAGCAGGCGCGCCGGGAGCACGGTTCGCCACCCCCAACCCACATCTCCCCACGGCGCCATGCCGTAAGAACCCAAAACCGTGGCTGCTTCCCACCCTGAGTCATTAAAGCTGTTCCTATTCCAATCGGGCGTCTCGGTCGAGGAAACCAGCCACTGCTGGCCGGTGCTGACCACCACGCGCTCGCCATCGGCCAGATTTAACTCCATAGCGCCAATCAGAGCTGGAGAATCATTTCCCGTGCTGGTCAAGATCACGGCCAGCAAGTTAGTGCCCGGGTGCAAAAAACCGGTAATATCCATCGAGACGGGATCCTTGGCGCCTTCGGATTTTTGCGCCTGGCCACCATTGATGCTAAGCGTCGTAGCGCCGGAACCCACCATGAACAAAAGCGCATTCGAAACAGGATTGTCCTGCCGAACTTCGAAGGTGCGCCGGAGGTAGATCGTTCCGGGAGCGGAGTTCCCGGCTCCAATCCACTGAGCGCTGGTCAACTCTTGCGGCTTCCCCTCTCCGTCCTCGAGGCCAATCCATTTCCCTTTCCAATCGCTCGCGGCGAGTAGGCCCATGGACCAGTGAGCAGGCTCGCTCCAGGCCGACGGGGTCGCTTCCTGATCCCAAACCCGCACTCTCCACCACACCAGCTCACCCGACGACAAGAGCTTGCCACCATACGGCACCTGGATCGACCTATCAGCGTTCACCTTGCCACTGTTCCAAAGGTCGCCTTGATTTCGTATCAAAAGCGCTTCACTGCTTGCCACTAAAACTTGGTAGGCGGACTGACCCAGTGCCCGCGATGTGGAATTGATAGCCGCCAGCTTCCAGCTCAACCTGGGAGCTGGCGTGTCGACTCCCATGGGGTCTGTGCGATATTCGCAGCGCAAATCCATCGGGCGCAAAGTACCTTGCGCCTCAACGGCGAAAATTGCCGGCGCCGGGAACATCAACATGAAAAGTACGATAAAGACTCTACACACAGCGATCCTCCTTGCTTATGACAATCGCGCTAAAAGGTATCCCGACAGATCCCTTCGGGTTGAAAAATAGTGACCAATCATGCGGTAGCGCCACCCGCCGGTCGGAGTCCCAGAGTAGCTTCACACCGGCTTGGCGCTGATCACTTCGTCCTGCACACTCCGGACCATATGTCCTGCCTTCCGCACACGTGCAGATCTACGTCACCAGTAGCAGAAGGCGGATGCGGGGCACACTCGCTGGCGCCATCCTGCATCACGCATGCACTGATCGGCGGCAAATCTCGCGCCTATGTCTGCCTAAGTTCGATACGGTCATTGACCGATTGCACCGTGATACCCTTCGCCTCTTGATTCTCTCGGCCTGACTGAATCCCAGTTACCACGGCATAGGAGTTTGGAACAAAGAGGGCCGTGAACGGTTGATGATTCTCAATCCTCGCGTTTTTGATGGTGTGCGTGAGGAAGAACAAGCGACTACAAAAGGGTGCACTAGGGTGAACGATTAGGGTGCCACCGCTCCAATTGGCAGTTCCATTCAGGATGAGCGGTCCCAATTCGGCCGAGTATCCAACGTCCACAGGATCAACGATGGCGCAAGTCCGGAGCCAGGTCTTGGCCGCACGGGGCCAAAGATAAAAGGCAATACTTGGGTCCCGCCTCTGCGGATAACTGTGCATGGGCTTTCTTTCCCTCAACCGGTCCGGAATAAAGTCCGGCGTGAAACATGAATACGCAGTTCCATCAGGCATGAATTTGCAAAAGTTGGCACGAAAACCGTTGTAGGATTGTAAGAGGGGCAAGGCGTCCCCAGTGGCTAACGCATAATAGTAGAGGGCCTCCGCGCGCCAGAGCGACCAGGCGTGACCGCCTTCGAGTGCCTTGCCTTCGCCATCATTTTCCCACTGCGTTTCCCAATATCGATAAGTCGAGTCGAGCATCCGCGCATCAGGCACATCCATTCGCCATGCCTCATGGTATTCGAGCACGCGCCGGGCCATGTCCAGGTAAGCCGGATTTCTCTCTATGAAGTGGTAGGCGAACAGCAACGACAGAGCTGTGCAGGCAATGGATCCGTCCTCAGTCCATCTCAGATTAGGGGCGCAGCCTTCGGTTGGAAATTCGAAGCCGCGGCGAAGCAGATAGTCAGCAATGCGAACACAGGTCTGGCGAATCTTGCCCGCTCTGGGATCGCTCCGCCCCTCCATCTCGACAGTCAACTCCGCCAGTGATTGAAGTGGCGCGATCACGGTAGTGTAATCGACCGTGTCCAATCCTCCCATGAGACAGTACACACGTCCTCCGGTATCTACATTGTCGATAATATGCGCTTCAGCAATGCGCACGGCATGTTCGTAAAATTCGTTGTTCTCGTAGGCGCGCCATGCGAGGAGGTAGGTTCGGATCCACTCGAAAGCATCCTGCACCCGATCGTTGTTGTGCAGGTGGAAGGGTGAGAAAGTCTTTCCTTCATAGACGTGTGGCTTGGGCAGAGGGACGTTGAGGTAGCCATCTCCGTTGCGAGGGAAATTCCTTGCGATGTGTGTTTCCTGCAGAGGAGGTGCCGGCAGGCCGGCGAATTTGACTCCTTGCATCCCGATCCGCACCAGCGCATCGTAAATGAGTGCGTCGTGTCCCGGATTCGGGCCGACCCATTGACGCGCCAAGCAGTAGGCTTGCGCCCAGTACTGCTCCTCGGCAAAGAGCATCATGGGAACGCTGGGATCATCGTACTGTCCTGCCACAGGATCCAGCGTCGCAGTTGCCCGCCGCAAGGTTTCTACGGCCGGCATACCGCTGTGGATGACGCAGTCCCCACCTCGCCCGTTACGGTTCCACGTCCGCAACGTGTAAAGGCCCTCCTCCTCCGCTGTCACCCTCGCCATGAACCTTCCCGGGCCAATCGAAGTCAGCGGCACGGAAGTGACGGCGAGAGAGGGTGAACGGATTTCTGCGCCGACGGCGGGCCCTTCAATTTGGAAGGAATGCGTGCTCCCAACTTCGCCGCCCAACACCGGCGCAGTGATAATCGGAATTCCCATCTCGCGGGCGATGAACAAGCGCGCCTCAAGGAGGCTGTTAGGAAACGACACTCGAACTCCAAACCTCACCGGCCCCGGCTTTGCTTCGGGGTCGATACCTGTATCGAAACGGTGAATCATTTGCAGGCCTTGCACCGCATGGTCAGGCCCATTATTAACAAAGCCCTGCCCGTTGTACCGCAGCCGCCAGGCCGCAGCAGGCATCAGGGCGGTGATTAACAATCCGGGGGGCACAACCCGGTCCAGATAAACATAACAAAGCGATCGGTCCTCCGCCCGGTAAGGACACTTAGCCGTGTATTGGTATTCGGGCGGATCAGTCTGGCGCAAGTCCAAGAAGGCTACATCCAGATCCAGCGCCACTTGATTGGCGAAGGCTAGCTCGCCTTCCAGCCAAAGGTCGAAGTAGGTATCGTGCAGATCGTAGGTGATCGTATGCTTGGTAATCGGGTTTTGACAAATAATCCGATCTTCGGTTGCTTCAATGATATGCGCATAGAGATGATGCTCCCGGAATTGGACCACGTCACCCTTAGGCCCCTCTGAAAAATTTGAGGGAACCATGTAAACCGATTCCTCATCCCGCCGCGTGATGGCAAGGGCCCCAAAGCCTCCTGCCTGTAAAAGATGGATGAGGTTAATACCGGGAGGATCAGTCGGAACGCCCAGGCGTCGCACAATTCCCGCCCCGGGATGGACTTCGAGCGCGTAGGCCGCCCGTTTATGGGCCGCCTGGCTTTCCTGAACATCTGACCTTTCAGGCCCTCCAGCATTGCCGAACGGGGTCGCCACTCCCAGCGCCGCACCTGTAGCGGCCAGAAACTGCCGTCTATGAATCGTCCTCATCTGAGTCCCCTTCTATTGGACATGGGTCGAAGTGAGACGCTGGCGCTCGGCTGACCCGGCTGAAAGCTATGATTGCCGTGCTGCATTCCATGAGCGATTCACCGCGAGCTAATCATTTATTGCGAAAACAACTAAGCTATCGAATGCTTCCTGCGAAGTGCCTTGATCTTCGCCAGCACTCCCGTTAACGGATCCTCAACAACCCGAAAACATTTTGTCATTTTCCGGCCGCCAACGCGTATTGAGGGAAACTAATAGGACCACGATTTCTGAAGCCATGTCATCCCGGCGGATCACTCGACCCCGGACGAAGGCCCGGCTGTAACCCCTAAGCTCGTCAAAGTCCCCTCCGATTCGGACCCTCGAACCGAAAACGAGTCCCAAACGACTGCAACACTCCTTGACCGGAATTAGTTTTTTGGGGTATGCACTTGACTCCCGCCGCCTCTTTAGTTTGTGTCTCAAGATTTCCGCGTTCCGCTGGAGATCAATTTGGCCGGGACGGGATCAAGGGTCATAGCCTGTTGGACAAGGCGATAGAATAATTTACCTCGTGACGCAGAAGTTCGACGGTTGAAACGGAAGGTAAACTCATGGAGATAATAATCCAGATGCGAAGGTCGAACCGCTCCCTGATGTGTCCCCATCAGCCATCGTTTCAGCAAAGACGCAACTCGGTTCGCCAAAGGCAAGAGATTGTCTCCGAGAGCGGTCTCCTGCCGGATCACTTCGTGGGAGTATCCGCGAGCCTGCAAGCCGTTGTAGCCGCGCCAACTGTCTGTGCGCACCCTGCTCCCAGGCGCGATCATGCCTTCCACCGCTGCCTCCAGAGTTCGGCTGGAGGCGTCTGTTATTCGTCGCAAGCGGATTCGACCGATTCTCCTGCCATCCTCCTGCGCTGCCACCAGAACCAGGACCTTCCCTTCCGCTCCCCGGCCCCGTTTTCCGGGCTGGGGGCCGCCGATAAAGGTCTCATCGACTTCCACGGTTCCCGGCAGGCGATCCCGACCAGGACGTACCATGGCGCGTCGCAACTTGTGCAACCAAATCCAAGCCGTGTGGTAACTACCCAATCCCAGCAGACGCTGCAACCCCAAGGCGTTCACCCCTTGCTTTTGATTGGTCACGTACCACATTGCTTGAAACCAAAGCCGCAGGGGCTTCCGTGTATCCTGGAAGAGGGTTCCGGCCGTGAGAGAAGTTTCCAGGTCACACTGCGTACAGCGGAAAAGCCTGCGCCCCATGGGCCACGCCCGGCTATTCCCGCAACGAGGGCAACGAAACCCTTCCGGCCAGCGAAGTCGCAACAGATACTCCCGGCACCCGTCTTCCGTGGCGAACCAATCCTGAAACTCCTGCATCGTCCTCGGATACTCCTCCATACCGGCGGACACTACATCCAAGACCAACGGGAGTCAAGTGCATACCCCAATTAGTTCTTTGGCCTCCCGGCAGTGGCGAGTATTCACCCGTTTGCCTCCAGTCAAGACCTCCGGACAGGGTTTTTCTCCCAGCCGGTCCCAGCGACCGCCAGCCGCCCTTTTCCGGGTCCTGAAAGCCTGCCGCCTCGGCATCCAAAACCAGCTTTTTCACCTAGCTTATGCACAGTCGAACCCGCCCGAGGGCAGGCGGATCTGATTAGACCATTTGGGGACCCCGAAACATGGGTAAAACAGAATTCCCACGAAGCGCGCGACTTCGCGGAAAATCCTTACGGAGGCACCCAAATGGCCACACACGGAAATCTGTTTGTCAACTCGATTTGGCCCACTTCGCTGCTTTCATTTGACCCACCCCTGCCTTGACGCTTTCGCTAGATGCGCCACCCGTACCAGCACCTCCAGTGCTTCCTTCTTTTCCTCTTCACCGATAAGTTCCATCCCCCGCAATGGCAAGGATGGTGAAGCACACTGCCGGATCTGTCAAACTTCTACTGCCTCCTCGGCGGAGCTGGAGGATCTCCCCATGGATTAGAACATAAACTTCAAAGCAAACTGCATGGAGCGTGGATCGGTCTGGACATTAGTGATGCGTCCGAATGCGCAACCGGCTTGGTGCACTAGATCGGTCTCACCATCGGCTCCCGGCGGCAGGCAGTAACCCGCGTTGGGGAACCCTAGGTTTTGGTGATTCAACGCGTTGAACATTTCCCATCGAAGCTGGAAGTACCTTTTCTCCCCAACGGGGAACCGCTTGCTCAATGCAGCGTCCAAGTTCCAGAAGCCGGGAGAGCGGAGGGTGGGAATGACCGGTCCCGCCGTGCCCCATTGGTAAGCCAAGGGGGAGTTGGGGTCGTAATTTGCCCAGAAACTCTGGTCCGTACCGAAAGGAGGCGAAAAGGCCGCCGCATTAATCCAGTGAGCCTGGTTTTGGCCGCCTGGCACGGCTTTGGGATTTCCAATCAGATCCGGCCGGCAAGTGAGTTGGTCGCAGGGGCCTGAGACCGCAATCGGTATGCCGCTCTGGGCGTTGAAGGTCCCGCTCAGTTGCCAACCGCCCACAAACCCGTTCAACAATCGGCTTTGGTTCAGGAATGCCTTGCCCTTCCCAAACGGAAGTTCATAGGTCGAAGCAAGGTTGAACATCTGGGGAATGTCGTCGACGGCTAGGGATCGGTCGCACTGCCGGCAGTCAGGGTTCTGGTACGTGGAGGAAAACACATAGGGGAGGGCGCCCACCCGTCCGCCGACGAGGTTGCCTAGGCTGACGTGGAACGGGTCCGAGTTCCAAATGCCTGCCTGGTCCACGTGCTCTGTTGAAATCTTCTTGGAGTTAGTGTAGGCGGCGATAAAGGTGAACCCGGAGGACAGGCGCTTTTGCAACCGCACGTTCAATGCGTTGTAGCTGCTGTTGTCGTCCGCGCCGGGCGCCACACTGACGCCCCCGAAGGCTGGGAAGGGGGATTGCAGAATGTAGTTCGGGAGTTGGTCGGTGCCCCAAATGTTGGCTAACGCCGCAGCGGTTTTCCCGGAGTAATAGTTCGTAATCGGAACCACAGCATCGATGCTGCTGCGTTCCTGAATCTGCTTGCTTAGGGGGACGTAATCGTAATTCTCACCTCCGGTCCCCAGCAGATGCGATCCCTCGTTGCCGAAGTAACCCACACTGAGGGCAAGATGGCCGGGCAACTCGCGCTGAATTTCCAGATTCCACATCTGCACCATCGGAAATCGCCTCGGTTTTGCCATAGCGACGACTCCGTAGCCGAAGTCGGGGCCTTTCTTGTAGACGTTGGACACGGGCGTATACGGCGGAGTAGCAATGGCCCCCACGTTTACGCCGGGCGTTAACGGAAAAGCCACGCACTCTCCCGTGTATGACGCGCATTGCTGCGGGTAGTAACTGCCACCCCAGGATGTCGCAGTAAAGATGCCAGGGGCCTCTGTAATGCTATCTACCGGATTTTGGAAGTCTTCTATTTGATCGCTGTAAATGATATCGAAACCGGCGCGCACTACGGTCTTCCCCTTATCGTGAAAGGGCATCCACGCAAGATTGAAGCGGGGCGCAAAGTTGGCCAGGTTGGACGGAAGGTAGTTGTGCCCAAGGGGGGTGCCCCCCGGCTGTCCTGGATAAACCACCTCACCTGGGAGGCCAGTAGTGGCATTCGGACATGACACACAGAAGTTAGTCATGAAGGCCGCGATTCGATTTTTCGGCCAGCCATACATGTCCCAACGGAGGCCGGCACTCAAAGTGAAATTCGAAGTGACGCGAATATCGTCCTGGAAAAAGGCTGCCCGGTAACGGGAGCTAGCGTAAATGGGTGAAGCGGCGCCGGTGATGTTGCCGTTGGGCACATCGCCCATCAAGAACTCGCCGAGCCCTCCAGCTCCTCCCAGACCTGTGACCGGATTATCGTCCGTGCCTCCGCCGAAACCCAACTGAGTGGGAACACCGCTGCCGTATGCATAGTGTTCCAGGCGGTCCAGGAATCCGGTTTTCAGGGTGTGTTTTCCGCGGATCATAGTAACGTTATCCTGAATGGTATAGGCCTCGCCCATCTGATACGTATCGGCCCACCCGGCCGGTCCTGTGGAAAAGTAACCGCCGCCGGGCGTGTAAACGTCGAAATTGGGGACTGGATAAAACTGGGCGTTGGTCGGGATGTTGTATGGCGCGAGTTCTTGCTCCTGGGCGGGCAGGTCCATGAGTCCGCTCAAAGCGCCCAAACTGGCGTGGAGGAATTGGCGGGAATAGCTGGCGCGGAATTCGTTGATGATTGTGGGACTCAGCGTGTATGTGTTTCCCAAGCCGATGACTTGGCTTTCATTGTCCGTGGGGTAATTACCGCCAAATCCCCCATACACTGGAGCTGAAGGGCCGGTAAAGGGCACGCGAGAATACCGATATTGGCCCGGACTGTAAAGCCATTCGCCGAAGAATTTACTCTTGTCGCTCCATTGATGGTCGATCTTGACGGAGAGGTTTCCGGTCGTTTGCGAGTTCCCCAGAGTTCCCTGATAATTGCTGCAGATGGGAAGTCCGCCCTCGCCTATGGGGCATGCGGTGTTCGGATTGATGAAATTGGGCAAGGGCATGGAATTAAGGTAATAGAGAGCAAGTGGATTGAGGCCCGGAACGGAGCCGTTCGGGGTGGGGATCGTCGCGGGTATCTGCGCCGAAAAATTGCAGGTGGCCGCCGTGGGATTGACGGCCAGCCCCCCAACAATAGAACCGGTACACCCGTTGGGAGTAATGGGCGTTCCGAATGCCGAACGGGCGAATTCGCCCTCGCTGTCAGGGCCGACGGTCGAATACGGGTTGTAGATGCCATGTTGCGCAATGCCCGGGACCTCGCTAAAGTTACCCTTGCGCATCAGGGCGGTAGGAACGGTCAGAACCTCCGAACCCATGAGGTGGAGGATGCTTTGGTCATAGGAGAAGAAGAAGAACGTCCGATTCTTGCCATTGTAGATATTTGGGATGTAGACCGGTCCTCCCAGCGTGCCTCCAGCATCGTTGAAGTGGAGCACCTTGGAGGGGATGATCTGGCCGGTACTGCTGATCGAAGTGAAAGGATTGCGCGCATTCAAGGCGCTATTCCGCAGATAATCATAGACGTCGCCGTGGAGCGAATTCGTACCGGATTTCAGCACGACACTGAACACTCCTGCGCCGGTATGGCCGTATTCCGCGGCGAGGCCACTGGTAATGGCTTGGAACTCTTCCACGGCATCGGGCGACGGATTCACGGCCTCGTTCTCGCCGATGTTGGAAATGTTGAGGCTGCCATCGAGGTACCACGCGTTGCTCCCTCCCGAGCCGCCGTTGACTTCAACAGAGGAGCCCTGCAGGTGGGTAGGGTCGGGCCAGCTCCCGTATTCGCTGTTGAAGCCGAAATTCGATCCGGGAGGACCAATCTCCGCGGTTATTCCAGGAATCAGAAACACCAGTTGCTGGATGTCCCGCCCAGCCAGCGGGATGTCAGCAACAACTTGAGAACCCAGCGTGGTGCTGTAGTTGGTGGCAGCGGTTTCGATCTGCGACGCATTGGCTACCACCTCGATCGTCTGCAGGGTCGTGCCGACTTTGAGCTGAGCATCCAGCCGGGTTTCCACCCCGGGGGTTATTTCGATATTGGTCATTTCTAATGGGGAGAAGCCGCTCATGGCATACAGTGCGCGATACTTGCCGGGTAGGAGGTTGTTCACCTGGTAGTAGCCTGTAGCATTGGTTTTCGTAATGGCTGCGATATTAGTGTCCAACGAAGTCACGGTGACCTCTACTCCCGGCACCACACCTCCCTGGAGGTCTGTCACAATGCCCTCGAGAACACCCCGATTGATCTGTCCCGCCATGGGTAACGCCCATAGAAACATCACGACCAGCGGCATCATTGCAGTGTACAGCTTGCGGTTTTTCATATAGTCCTCCTCCAGAAATTCAAAATGCAAACACTGACGCTTTAGAGAACCAAGTATCAGAGACCAAGCTACTCTTGCTATTGGAGGGCAGCATTCATGAGTTGCCGAGCATGGTCTCTGTTCGTCTTCGACGTGATTAGGAGCACGCCCCGCGATTGAACATCGTCAATCTGAAAGGTGAGCCGGCCTTCCTGACGGCTGGTGGCGATTTCCTCGAGGGGATGAAGCTGATCAGCGACTAGTTCGCCCACTTCGACCAGGTCAACGTCGGAAGGTGCGGCAATTGAGATTCGTCCGGCACCAATCGGAAACAGCGCTACTGCATGCGACTTGGTCAGCGGTACGTCGTCTAGCGCCATTGCCATCACATGCGGCTGGGCATCAAGCAACTCGGTCCCGTCCACGCTGAACTTGCCCTGCCCTTCCAGGGCGTCAATTGAGCCGTCCTCGCGGACCGCAAACAACGAAACGCCATAGACTCCCAGCGGCAGATGCACATTCTTGCCGCCCACGTTCACCACGAAGCTCTCAGGATGCTCGATCCACGGACCCGCACTTCCAGCCTCTTCTCCGCCTGGATTGGTGGCCAGCAGGGTGTAAATCTTCCCGCCCCCCTCGCGATCAATCTCAAAAATTTCGCGGTGGGGCATCTTGGGTGACATCGCTACAGAAGGCACTGAGCGCATCGCCAAAAATACGTCGAGCCCCCGCCGGGCGCCGTCCAGGCCCCCGTCCGAGGTGAAGAATACATGCCCACGCCCAAGCTCATTCATGGCAGTGATCACATTCCCTGCCGAATCCGTAGCCAGTGCGCGCCCCCCCTCCGCTTGGAATTTGCTCAGCGGATGTCCCAAGTAGGGATTCACAAGCCCACCCCCTTCGACCGGCACGATGGGAATCTCGCTCCCGGCCGGGTAATCGGCAAGCCACCTCAGCCCCGCAAGCTCACTGAAAAACTTGGTTTGACGCTCTCCACCTGCCTCCAATGGTTGACTGAAGTCCCCCGTCAGAAACAGATCGTCCCCTGCCATCACCCGCGAGCGGAGCTTGGTTAGGACTTCATTTGACGCATACACGGGATCGGGGTAAATCAAGACACGCGGCTCATTGGGCAGCTTGTCCAAATCTACGTCATCAATCACCGCAAACTGCACCTCATGCTCGAACAGCGCGTTCATGATCCCATTCACGTATGTCGGCGTTTCGAATCCCCATCCGTATGGAACAACCGCCTCCTGGTCCTTCATGACATGGGCTTTTGGAATCACCACCAGGACCTTCGGTAAATTAAACTGGGGCTGGAAATGGCCGAGGAAATAGCTTTCATCGCGGTACGCAAAGAGGTGCCGCAGGGGGGTATAGTCGTTCGCATTCGTCACCCCCCAGGGGAAAAGCACGTGTGTTGTATCCTCCCAAACCCAATTACTCACAAACGACCCGCCAGTGGCAAACAACAGATGCGGCTGCATAAGGTAAACACTGTAATCTCCGGCGGGCAACCTGGAAGTGCTCGGGCCGGGATAGGGGGTGCGAAGATCGATGTCGCTCGCCTTGGCGCCGCTGTCAAACACACCGAACTCCTCAACCTGAAAGCTTTTGCCTGATGCGCGCATATCAATGGCGCGATAGGAAGCCGGGTCGCCAAGTTTGGAGTAAATCTCGGCTGCAGGCATGGTAACCTCCGAGAGTCCATACCGCTGCATCGCGAGCCCGTAACTTTGCGCAGACACCAGGTAATGCCGACCCGAACTGGAAAAGCCTTCTATGCAGTTGCGGGACCAATCGCGGAACCGTTGAATTGGGGTGTTTGGGTAGCCGTCGTCGAAAATGTAGAACATGATACCAGGCACGGATGCGTACCGCTTCCCCAGCGCCTCGCAGATCTGGCGGCTGAGCTCCGGCCGCTCCAGGGCCATGTATTTCGCCATGAAGAAAACGTCCGGTGCGATGACTAGGTGATGTTTCTGCGCAAGCTGCACCTGCGCATCGAACTGCCGCAGGAGTTGAAGCGGGATGGTGGGAATTCCCGGCTTTCCCCACGCCAGCCCGGGAATATAAATATCGAAGTAATCGGGCGAAAAGGATCGCATCCCGTATTCCCGCATCTCAGCGAGCCGGCGGTCTACGCTGAGAATGTCTTCATCCACTTGGCCACGCGGCTCAAATCCATTCATTCGGGTGCCAACAAGCAGTTTTGACTGGCCTCCAATATGGAAATAATTATCGTGAAAGTCCACCTGCGGTCCATGCGCAATGACCTTCGGGTCCCACACCACGAAGGCGCTCTCGACCCTATCGACCTCGCGGTTGTCCGCGTAGAGAGCCGCCCGGATGAGATAGAAATCGGAGTCAAAGTGCGCAGGTTTCCAATCGATCGACGGACGCACGTTCGCACCGGGCGCGAGATCCATTTCGACTCGTTTTTCGAACGCCGGAGAGTTTGCGCCGGAAGGTATCAATTGAAAGACCACAGCCACATGGCGAAGCACGGGTTCATAATTCTCCACGGTGACCGCAACCTTGGCGGTTTCACCCTGGTAGTAACAATCCATTTCCGGCAACACGTTGTGCAACCCCAAACCCGTCTCCAAGTATCGCAGGCCATCGAGCAAAGCCTCGGCGAACTCGGGATGTTGAGGCGAAAACAGGTCTTCGTTTTCGACGCCAGAGAAAATCCAACCTGAGCCACGATACAGCCCGCGGAAATTGGTCATCAGACTGAGGACGGAACCCCGCAGGCGTCCCAGCCGATCGTAAGCGTTGAGCAGGGGAATCCACCTCGCGCGCGGCCAATTGAAGATGTAGCCGTCCAGATAATTGAAGTTGACGGCGCCCGGACCAGTCCCATTGAGTACACCGGCCAGATTGGTCAGACCTTTGCGGGCGGCTTGGGCGTAAGCGGGGAAAGTTCCTTCTTCCACCAGCCGCTCACTCTCTTCCAAGGAGATCCGGTCGCCTACCATACCTGCTGCCACCTCCCCTTCCAAATTCGCGCTCAGTTTGAATGGTTTTCTAACGATATCCTGATCGGGCGGGCGCGTCACGTAAGCCACGTCCTCGAGCTTTTCATAGCCGGTGTAGAACATGCCAAGCTGCTGGCGATACGACAATTCGTAATCCGATATGCGCGCCACTGAAGTAGTAATGCCGGGATCGTAGCCACCGTCGACGAGCTTTCCCTCAGGCGAAAACATAAGAGCACGTCGAAAGGGATGTCCGCCGAGTGTGATCAAGTCTCCGCCACCTTTAAGAAACTGGTAAAGCTGCGTGCCGGTTGGGAACGGAGAACCATAGGGGTCAACGAAAACATCGAAGTTCTTGCGGTTGAAAATCTCAGGGACGCAAAGTGCTTTCGAGTCTAGGAAAGTCACGCCATACCCTGCATTGTGAAACACCGTGGCGAGGTACTCGGGCGAGGAAGGGTTAGAGGGCTCAACCGGCAATTCGTCGCGATAGATCGCCACGCTGCCGCGCGGACCACGCTCGACATTCACCCCCACATCCTCGTCAACAAAAGGATACGGTGTATCCAAGTGGTAGAGGCCAATTTGCAGTATCCGCGCGAAATCGTCATCATCATAAAACACGTCTTCCTGCTGCGCGGAATTAGCACCCTGCACAACGACGCGCACGGCATCTATCTGGAGAGCTAGAAACGGAAGAACGATCGTCCCTTTTATGTTTCCACGCACCGCGTAGTTCGCAATTTGTTCCCACGCTCCCTTTCGCCGGACTTCTATGTCGGCGTTTCGAATCCCCATCCAGTTCAAACCGCTCATGACCTCCGGAAAAGTCTGGATGACAATCGTGTCGATCTCTTCTTCGTGCGGGAGCCGGATCTCGAGCCAGGACGGATATTCGTGGCGTTTGGCGTTCTGCCAACCGTGTCCTTTTCCCCAATTTTGAGCAGTCCAGTCCCCATCAATTGCACCACTGGGATCAAACCCTTCCGCAGTGCTCGAAGCTGTTGCCCATGCTCCCGCTCCCCTCGAAGCCAGGTTTACAGCGCCGACAGGAAGCTTGAGGTGCGTCCAGAGTCCGTGCCTATCCGCCGTGGCGAAGGCAGTCTGGCCGGCCGCCTTCTGACGCGGCTGAGAAGAGGTCAGCGTATTGCTGACCGTGCACATCCACATGAAGAAAACGAACGCAACGATGGTCAGCGCTGGGCACTGCAAACCACGCCGCGTAGGACCTCGCACGAGGGAAGAATATCCACTCCTCGTGACTTCGGATTGAGACATCTCACCCCCTGAGACTCGATATGTTTCTACCGTTATGCCGAAGATCCTGTACCTGCTCTGTGGACACCACATGGCCGAGCTGCCCGTTCGTCGTGACGAGCTGAGGCGGGGCGGCATTCACTTCCACCGTGGAGGTGACTCCCGCCAAGCCCAGCTTGAAATCCACCTTCCGCTGCTGGCTCACGTCCCAGGGTGATCTCCTCCGCTGCTGCCGTTTTTAAGCCCTTGGCGTCCGCCGTAACCCGAATACGTTCCCGCAGGCAAGAGCGCGATGGTGTAAATCCCGCCGCTACCGGTAACGGTGAATCGCGAAACCCCAGTGGCTGTGTGCGTGGGGGTCACTCGGATAGTCGGAACAGGAACTCCCCTGGGATCAGTAACGGTCCCCATTCACCCTCTGCCTGCGCCTTCACCGTCGAAGAAGCAATTAGCAAGCAGGCGAATACGAACATTATGTAAATGCCCACTCATCCTTTCACAGCCACGGCAATTGCCTCCTTCATCGAATGCTACCCAAGACCCGACGCTAATTAATAAGTATGTTCGTACAGCCGCTCCTATTCAGTCGTGGTGCTTATACGAACGTAGCTCGTGCCACAGCGCTCGATCATCGCCGCCGTTATCGCTTGCGAAACCAATACGGAGGTAATCCCCTCCCACGGTTCTGGCACCGCATCAATCTTGACGGGCAATAAACGCTCGGAAGCACTACGCTCACCAGTCTCAACGAGGATCACTCTGCCTCCGCGCGCAACACAGTCTTCTGCTAGCCGCACCCCGAGTTCTGCCGTCCGTCCCAGCGCCTGGATGATCGATAGGTGCGTGCCATCAACGTCCAGCAGTGGCCCGTGACGAAAGCCACCTCCGGAGTGCGCGCCCGCTCGGAAGCCGGTCATCTCGCGAATGCACAATGCCCCCATTAACGCGCCGCCCAGTGCCGGGCCGCGTCCAACAACCTCGATGGTCGTCGCACCCTGCCGAAACTGGTCGAACTCCTTGCGCCGCTCAAAGACGCGGCCAAGACTATTTGAGAAACTCTCAACGGCGATCGCTGCTTCTCTCTTCCACTCAAGGCCTACCAATTCCGAGGCCAGAATGATGCAGGCCGCTGTCCCATTTGTGTAACTCTTGGTCGCGTTGCCCTGCTCGAGCCCGGCCAGAATCGGAAGTCGGATCTGCGCAGTCGACCAGCACGAGCTTGTAGCTTCGTTGCAGAGGAGAATGCCCGGTTTGTTTGACGGTTGACGGCAAAGCTCCACCAGTTCCGCGCTCTCACCTGAAGTGGTTACCAGAATCGGTCCCGCAATCTGGTGCCGTGCTCCGTCTGAGTGGTGCAGCCATTCGCTTGCCTCTGAGGCGAAGGACAAGCGGCCGGAAGATTGCATCCGAAGCGAACCTGACAGCGCCGAGCAGTATGAAGCCCCCATGCCGACCCAAAGTAGAGGCAGTTCACCCGAGATCGCTCGCTTCAGCCTTCCGAGTTCACTGCGTATCTGCTCATCTTGCTCGTACGCGCGACACAACAAAGCCAACCGCTGTGGCTGCTCCTCGCATTCCGCCTTGTAGCTCGCGATCATGCCGTTTGCGACTGCGACGCCATCGTTTGGTGGCCCCATGTAGGTATCCTAGGATAATAGGTTTAATTCACGACGCATAGTATGCATAGTGGTTATGTTTGTCAAGAGTTTTTTTTGCGAACCTACTCCAACCGAATCCACAGTGCCTCTTGTGAGAATTTTCCCTTTATAATCAATAGATTGACTGTGCTTCTCCGCAAACGAGGGCGTGTTAGTATTTCGCCTCCTTCAAGTTGGGTAGTGCAAATTGACCACATAAGCTGATAAGATAGCAGGTGATGGAAGGGAGGAACCTATGGCTTCGAAACATAGGATCGATTCGGGATTTGATGATCTCCCCATCGCTGTTGATCGCAAGAGCTTTGTCCCCTACTATGAACAGATCATCGCCCAATTACGAAATGCGATAAAAACAAACAAGCTACGTGCAGGTGAAGTTTTCTGGTCGGAACGTGAGTTGGCCGAGAAAGTGGGCATAAGCAAGCTGCCCGCTAAGCGGGCGTACGAAAGACTGTCCGCTGAGGGCCTTCTTGTGACATCACGCGGGAAACGGCCCGTGATCGGGACAGGGACAGGTGGGAATCTATGGAATGTTCAGGGCCTTTGGAGTTTTTCCGAAGAGGTGCGAAGGAGGGGCCTAAGTTCTACGACACAATTGCTGTCGATCAATCTCTTGAACCCTGATCAAGAGGTGGCTAGCGCGCTCCAGCTTCACCCAGCCGATCAAGTATACGCTGTCAAACGCCTACGCTTTGTCGAAGGGGAACCAGTTGCCCTGGAAACCGCTCAGCTCCCGGGTAAACTCTTTCCCAGCCTTGAAACCCAAGATTTAGAGCGCCAATCGCTTTACTGCATCATAGAAGGAGTCTACGGGCGCAGCTTGGAGCGTGGTGAGGAGCGGACTAGCGCGGTACCGGCAGAACCGGAGGAGGCGCATCTACTCCGGGTAGGAGTCGGGTTTCCACTCATGAAAGTTCAGAGAGTGGCTTACGATGTCAGCGGTACCCCAGTGGAATGCGGTCTTTCATTGTTTCGCGCCGATCATTACGTAGCCCGAATCATCATTCTTCGGCGACCGGCGGTCGGCTCCTCCACGGAAACGTTCCAAATATCGAAGCCGGAACAGAGTATCTCGGTCAACCGTAGGTTGAAGGAGATAGAGCGCTCGCAGGAGTCTGAGATGCCTGGTGCCTCCCGGCCGGCACAATGAATCCAGCATACTCTAAGTAGAGGACGGACAACGGACCATCATGAGGGGGCAGGGCCACAGCGGGCATAGAAGTAGACTAAAACAAAGGACAAAAGAATGAGGGGGCAATGAATTTAGCTCACCGACTCCCCCCATCTGGCCTTGACAACAGAGTACGACATAGTGAATCGGCTTTCGAACTACGATAAGTTGCCCAGCATCACAATTCCTGTCACGCAGAAATGTGCGTGGCAAGGCTGGCGAGACATCGTCGAGGTGTTGCGGGGTGAGACCTCCCAGGGTGCCCGCCGGATTGCGATCGAGTGCTACCCGGGCGTTTATGAAGACGAGATCGTGCGTGCCTTTGCAGAGAGCTTGGCCCCATGCCGCGTATTACGGATGGCTCACACCTGGAAGCCACCGCGCGAAATCGATGCCGTGGTGGCGCATGAATTGACCACCGATCCGGTGTTCGGGCGCATGAATGGCGTCGTCATCGACGATTTCGTCGATCCGGTGCGCCTGGACTGCCTGAAGCAGCGGCTGGCGTGCGGAGGTGGCGAGCCAATACTGATCATCGGCACCGGAACGGCGCTTATCGACCCCGCGCCCCACGTACTCGTTTACGCAGACCTTGCCCGTTGGGAAATCCAGAGGCGCCAGCGTGCGGGCCGGATCGGCAATCTTGCGGCCGACAATCTGAGCGAGAGCCCATCTTTGAAATACAAGCGCGGCTTCTTCCTGGACGGGTGAGCGACATAGAAGTTG